>JAGRMV010000087.1 GCA_020441045.1 Deltaproteobacteria bacterium
CGACCCAAGGCATGGACCGCGCAACGGCTGATTACATGGGTATGTTAGCGACGGTCATGAACGCTTTGGCACTACAGGACGCTTTGGAGCGTAAAGGCGTGTATACGCGTATTCAAAATGCGCTGCAAATCAACGAAATCACAGAGCCGTATATTCGCCGGAAAGCCACCCGGCATCTTGAAAAGGGTCGCGTGGTCATTTTTGCTGCAGGTACGGGCAACCCGTACTTTACAACCGATACAGCGGCCTCCTTGCGTGCGATGGAAATTAACGCCGAAATTATTTTAAAGGCTACCCGTGTTGATGGCGTGTACGATAAAGACCCACTCAAACACCAAGATGCGGTCAAATTTGATACTTTGACCTATATCGAAGTTTTGCAAAAAGAGCTCAAAGTCATGGATGCCACTGCCACTTCACTGTGCATGGATAACAACATGCCCATCATCGTGTTTAATATGATGGAAAGTGGTAACATCAAAAAAGCTATTTTTGGAGAACCGATCGGAACCAAAATTATAGGAGCACAAAAATGATCGAAGCAACCATGCAGAACTTACAACAACAAATGGATAAATCCATTGCCAGCTTCAAAGAAGCGATGTCCAAACTTCGCACCGGACGTGCCAACCCAGGCATGGTTGAAACGCTAACGGTAAACTATTACGGTACGCCAACCTTGATGAGCCAAATTGCCAATATCTCTGCGCCCGATGCACGAACACTGATTGTACAGCCTTGGGACGCAGGCGCATTAGATGAAATTGAAAAAGCCATTCAAAAGGCTGAGCTTGGCATTACCCCTCAAAATGATGGCAAAATGATTCGTTTGCCGATGCCTCCATTGACAGAAGATAGCCGCAAAGAGGTTGTCAAACAGGCAGGGAATCTTGCCGAAGAAGCTCGCATTGCCGTTCGTAACATTCGGCGCAATGGTATCGACATTTTTAAAAAGGCCCAAAAAGACAAAGAGCTTACCGAAGATGATCTAAAAAAAGCACAAGAAAAAGTACAAAAATTGACCGACGACTTTACCAAAAAAGTTGATGAAATCCTGGATCAAAAGTCTAGTGACATCATGAAGGTATAAATAAAACTCTGCATGCGGACAAAAGCGCGTGCCAAAAGAAAGCACCATGCAAAAGACTTCCATGACACCTACCCATATTGGCATCATCATGGATGGTAATGGGCGTTGGGCACAAGCGCAGAACAAGTCCAGAAGCCATGGCCATCAGGCTGGGGTCAAAAAAGCCATTGAAATCGTCAAACACGCAAGTCATCGTAATATCAGATATCTTACACTGTATGCATTTTCTAACGAGAACTGGTCACGGCCTGAAACAGAAGTATCGACATTGATGAAACTATTAAAAGAGTTTTTATTTTCTGAACTTCCTACTTTTATAGAGCACGATGTCAGGCTGACAACCATAGGTGACACGGCCAAATTGCCTTTTTTTGCTAGAGAAGCCTTAAATCATGTCATCAACAAAACCCAAAATCATCAAGGCCTAACCTTGGTCTTGGCCTTAAGCTACAGTGGCCGCAATGAAATTACGCGCGCCATCCAAGCCATATGCAAAGCGCATAAAAACCCGATGGATATTGACGAAAACTGCATCTCTTCTTATCTAGACACCAAAAACATGCCTGATCCGGATCTTATTATCCGGACCAGTGGCGAGTTTCGCACATCCAATTTCTTGCTCTGGCAAAGTGCCTATAGTGAATACTATGTCACCCAAACGTTTTGGCCAGATTTTACAACAACAGAATTTGATACTGCGATTGAAGACTTTATCTCTCGCGATCGACGTTTTGGCGGGGTCGCATGAAAAACATCGGGATTTTGGGATCAACCGGGTCAATTGGCCAAAGTACACTTAGCATTGTCGATGACTATCCTGATTTGTTTCAAGTTGTTGCTTTAAGCGCAGGCCAAAACATGCAAGCGTTTTTTGCGCAGATTCAAACCTACCATCCAAAGATTATTTCTGTCCAAACCGAAAAAGCCCGAGCTGAGCTTATTGCGATGGGCATCACAAATGAGATTTTGGTGGGCCAGGAGGGTGCGTGCGCGGTTGCCGCTTTTGCTGATTGTGATGCCATTGTATCAGCTATTGTCGGCTCACAAGGTCTGGCTCCGACTTTTGCTGCGATTGAAGCGGGCAAAGAAGTCTTACTGGCCAATAAAGAGTCTATGGTGGTCAGTGGCGCCTGGATGAGCAAAAAGGCGCAGGAACATGGCGCAACCATTCGCCCCATCGACAGTGAGCATTCGGCAATCTTTCAGTCGCTGCAAGGATCCACGATCAAAGACGTCAAAAAAATCATTCTTACCGCCTCAGGTGGCCCCTTTTTCTTCCGACCGGAAGTAGATTTTGCCAAGGTCACCGTTGAACAGGCTTTGAACCATCCCAACTGGAGTATGGGCGCCAAAATTACCATTGACTCGGCCACCATGATGAACAAAGGTTTAGAAGTCATTGAAGCCAGATGGCTGTTTAACCTTCTACCGAGCCAAATCGATGTCGTGGTGCATCCACAATCGATTGTACATTCGATCGTTGAATTTCAAGATGGTTCAAGTCTATGCCAGATGGGCATTCCTCATATGCGCGCCCCTATCGCCTATGCCATGTCCTATCCCAATCGTTTAGAAGGCGTGATCGCGCCGGTCAATTTCCATGAAATCGCTGAACTTACCTTTGCCAAACCTGATCATCAGCGTTTTCCTGCCATTGCGCTGGCTTTTGCTGCCCTGGAAAGTGGCCCAACCTATCCGGCGGTGCTCAATGGCGCCAATGAAGAAACTGTCGCTGCATTTTTAAACAAAAGAATTGCTTTTGACGATATCAGCCGCATCAATGCCCAAGCCATGGAAGCATACCAAGAACATCAATTTTCAAACCTCCAAGACTATATTCAGGCGGACCTTTGGGGCCGAAACTTTGCAAAAGAAGTCATTGAAAAGAGCGTAAAATAGACGTATAACAGGTCTTATGTTTTCAAGCGTTATTATTCCTTTGTTGTTGTTTGGTGGATTGGTTTTTTTCCACGAACTAGGTCATTTTTCTGTTGCCAAATGGTGCAATGTTTATGTTGAGCGTTTTGCCATTGGTTTTGGTCCAGCCCTCCTGAAATGGACATGGGGCGAAACCGAATATGCCCTTTGCGCATTTCCATTGGGTGGCTATGTCAAAATGCGCGGCCAAGAAGACATTGGTACAGTCGATGAGCAAAATGCCGATGATCCCCGCTCCTTTGCCAATCAAAATGTATGGAATCGCATTGCGATCGTCATCATGGGCCCTGTTGCCAATTTGATCTTACCCGTTATTGTTTTTACTGGTTTGTTTATGGTTGGCGTTCCGTCTCCATCGTCTGTCATCGGTAATGTGCTGCCAGGCTCTGCTGCCGAGCAAGCTGGTTTAAGAGCTGGCGACCATGTTATTGCCATACAAGGTCAGTCTGTACAAAAGTTTCGTGAGATGACCCAAGCTGTGCAAACCCGTGGTGGTCTTGCAACCGACTTTACCATCGTTCGTAGCGGTGAAACCAAGACCATTACAGTCAAGCCAACCATCGAAGAAGGACTAAATGACTTTGGACAGCCACAACAACAAGGCAAGATTGGGGTTGATGTCGTAGCTTATCAACCTGTCATAGGTATTTCGGATCCAAACTCTATCGCCTATCAAAAAGGCGCGCGCTCAAATCAGTTGATTGTCGCTGTCAATGATCAACCCGTTTCTTACTTTTGGCAGTTGCAAGAGTATATTGAGCATCACCCAGGCGAGATTGTTTTGACCTTGGTCGGCAAAGATAATCAAGATATCAGCAAAGCAGATGCAATCAAAGTTGATCTTGGCGCAATTACTTCTTTAGAGCAAGCCGGCATTTTTCCAAGTGAGATGTTTGTCGAAAAAGTTCAAGAAGACAGCATTGCTGCGAGCAAAGGTATCATGGCGGGTGATCATATTACGCATATTAATGGCGCGCCGGTTGACAACTGGTATGCTTTTCGGGATTGGATCAAAGCCAATGATGGTAACGCGATGAATA
The DNA here is from genome assembly GCA_020441045.1 of Deltaproteobacteria bacterium. Taxonomy (GTDB): domain Bacteria; phylum Bdellovibrionota_G; class JALEGL01; order JALEGL01; family JAGRMV01; genus JAGRMV01. The sequence continues at coordinate 4,069 of JAGRMV010000087.1, forward strand.
TTACCTTGGTGCGCGATGGCCAAAGCCAGACACTCGAATTGATTCCACAAGAGGTATCGCAAACCAATGCCATGACCCAACAAAAAGAAAAAGTACGTCAGCTCGGTGTAGTTTCTGCGGCAAGCCCACATGCTGTGGATTTTTTCAAAGAGCAATATCGCAATCCCATCCAAGCCTTTAGCAAAGGTTTTATGGAAACGTATGACTTGACCAAATCCACTGTTATAGGTTTGGGAAAACTATTTACCGGTCAACTTGGGGTCAATACGTTGGGGGGTCCGATTTCTATTTTCTATATGGCGGGAACATCTTATGATGCCGGTGGGTGGATTAGTTTCTTCCGCTTGATGGCGATCTTGAGTATCACACTTGGTATTTTAAATTTGCTGCCGATTCCTGTACTCGATGGAGGACATTTGTTTTTTTATGCCATTGAGGTGATCAAAGGCAAACCGGTTCCTGCCAAAATCATGGAATGGTCACAGCAAGCAGGTTTGATGATTCTATTAGGTTTGATGTTGCTCGTATTTTACGTCGACATCGATCGTTTCTTTGTAGATAAAATCAAAGCCCTGTTCTCGTAGATTTGTTTCATGGCTAAGCCAGCGCGCATTCTCTGTGTCGATACTTCCGATGTAACGCTTGGCTGCATCATTGCACGTGCGGGAGAAATTGAAGGCCAGGTTCTGCACCATGGTCAGCGTGATCACTGCAAAAACATCATCACCCTGGCAGATCAATTATTGCAAGATGTTGGCCTTGTTCTTTCCGATATCGATGGTTTTGCGTGTATCATCGGACCAGGGTCTTTTACAGGTCTACGCATTGGTCTCATGGCAGCAAAAACATTTGCTTATGTAGAAAACAAACCGCTTTTGGGCATCAATACCTTTGAAAGAATGGTGCAAACAGATCATCTTGCCAATGCTGTGTATGTTTGGCCAGCACAACGGGGACATTGCTATGCCACCCAATCGCCTCTGGCTTCGCCGGATCATTTTAGGTTTGGACCGATGGATAAAATCATTGACGCCGATGCGCATATCTACAGCCCACAAGGCTTTGAAATCAATAACAGACAACAGACAAGCTTACCTTTTGCCGAAATTTGTGGTACACCGTTGGCACAAAGATTGGATCTGCATTGGCAAGAAAAACGCCGATTAGACCCTCAACAAAGTGCGCCTCTTTATATACAAGAAGTCGCTGCAAAAAAGAATTTGGGATCATAACTACCGTGGACAAAAAAACAGAAACCCCCTTTCAAACTTTTCGATCAATTGCGCTTGCCGTGATTTTGGCTTTGATTTTCCGATCGGTAATTGCCTCCCCATATAAAATCCCTTCGGGTTCGATGATTCCAACTTTAAAGATTGGTGATTTTATTTTTGTCAGCAAATTATCTTACGGACTAAAAATTCCTTTTACCAATAAGAACCTTATTCGTTTCGCTGGGCCAAAACGAGGAGATGTCATTGTTTTTGTCGAGCCTGAAAAAGAAAAGGTTGATTTTATCAAACGAGTCATTGGACTTCCTGGCGACAAAATCGAGGTTAAATCAGATATCCTGTTTATCAATGACAAAGCGGTCGAACGCGTTGAGGATCCCAACAAAGACGTTTTGTATGACCACCCTTTTCCTACCATCCAATCAATGGCCCGGTTATATACCGAAACATTTCCTGAAGGCAATCAGCATACCATCATGGAGTTCAAACCAAGAGTAGAAGACTTTGGACCCTATGTTGTACCGGATGATCAGTATTTCATGATGGGAGATAATCGGGATAGTTCGTCAGATAGCCGTTTCTGGGGTTTTTTGCCCAGAGATAACATCCGAGGCAAAGCCAAATTCATTTGGCTTTCTTTGGACAGTGTCAATCCATACTTTAGTGCCAGTAAAAAATTCGTCATTCCAAGCATTCGTTTCCATCGTTTTGGCAAAAAGGTAAATTGATCGCGCACAAAGATCCACCTTGCTTTTGTTGGGCCCATTGGCTATAAATATTCTAAGAAGGAGTTTATGGGAAAAATGGATAAAGACACAACATTAGCTGAGAGTCCACTTGAGCTCAAAGAAATACCGGCCGCAAATGCCACTGACCGTAGAATTCGCGCCCGTCGTTTAGAGGTCGCTTTTCCTGTTAGTATCACCCATAAAGGCAATCCTATTCATGGCTATGCTGAGGCCGTTAACTTAAGCTGGTCTGGCATTTTACTGGCCATCAACTTTCCTTTGGCAGTTGGCGATGAATTTACCTTAGAGTTCACCCTCCCAACTTTTCAAATTCCGATTCAGACCCAAGCCCGCGTGATTCGTACCATTCCAGAAAGTTTTCATGATCAACCTACGATGGTGGGGCTTACATTTATCAATCTAGAAACCAACGTTTCTAGAATGATCACTGGCTTTGTGCTTGAACACCTTCAGATTTGAGTAGCCTGTGAAAATGATCACAGCAAAAACCCAAAAATGGAAAAAAGAGGTCTTCTCGACCGGGATTGCGATTGTTTGTGCACTGGTATTTCGATCGGTATTGGCCTCACCCTATAGTATTCCTTCCGAATCGATGTATCCAACCCTAAAAGTAGGTGATTATTTGATTGCGACCAAGTACTCCTATGGCATCAAATATCCTTTCACCCATACCGATATTTTCAAACATACCCTACCCAAACGGGGTGAAATTGTGCTTTTTAAAGAACAAGCGCCAACACGCAGAGACATCATCAAACGCGTTATTGCTGTAGCCGGAGATCAAATTGAAATCAACGATGGCTTGGTGACCATCAACGGTGAGCCCTTGTCATATGAAATCATATCAGACCGTCAGCTTCTGCAGGATCACCCTACTGACCACGTCAAATATCGAGCAGGACTCCTGCAAGAAACCATCGGTGATACGACCCATATGGTGCTTAAACTTTTTAGGCGTCAGGATGACAAATTGGTCTACCAAGTGCCGCCAGATCACGTTTTTGTGATGGGAGACAATCGTGACAATTCCTCTGATAGCAGGGTCTGGGGACCGTTACCGATCAAAGATATTCATTCCAAAGCTAGAGCCGTTATTTTTTCAATCGACAAAAATAACCCGATGCTAACCCTAGGCGCCTTGTCTATTCCTGGGATTCGTTTTTCTCGATTGGGTAGCAAAATCATTTAGCTCCATGTCCCAAGTCATTTCTTTGCTGCAAAAAAATCTTTTAACTTGGTACAAACATCACCGGCGTGATTTACCCTGGCGCAACACAACTGACCCCTATGCCATATGGGTCAGTGAAGTCATGTTGCAGCAAACAAGAGTGGATACAGTTATTGCCTATTGGCACCGTTTTTTGGAGACTTTTCCTACACTGGCAGACTTGGCCAAAGCCGATGAGCAAGCAGTTTTACAAATATGGCAAGGACTTGGTTACTATCGACGAGCAAAACTCATGCACAAGGCTGCCAAGCAGGTGCTCTCGCAATTCGATGGCAACCTCCCGAAAACACTGGTAGAGCTCATCAAACTTTCAGGTTTTGGTCCCTATACAGCCGGCGCAGTTGCCTCTATCGCCTTTGGCGAAAAAGTCCCTTGTGTCGACGGCAATGTCATTCGGGTTTTATCGCGAATTTTTGCCAGCCATGCCGATGTCACGCCACACGCATTCGCACTGGCTAAGCACCGTGATCCTTCCTCGATCAATCAATCCTTGATGGAGCTTGGGGCATTGATCTGCCTGCCCAAGAATCCGAAATGCTCTAGCTGTCCTGTCCAGATGCGGTGCCAAGCCAATCAGCAACAAACCATCGACCTTTACCCTGCACCAAGAAAAAAGCCCAACGTCAAAAATGTCTTCGCGGCAGCACTGATTCTGCATAACCCACAAGAACAAACATTTCTTTTGCAACAACGACCGAGCTCAGGGCGCTGGCCTAATATGTGGGAATTTCCTTATTTTGAATTTGAAGAAAACGATATGTGCGTAGAACAGTTCTTAACTACAAAATTCCCTAAAGCAGCAAATTTTGCAAAAAAGGGAAAAGTTCGCCATCAGCTCACCCATCAGAATATCCATGTCGATGTCTACTTCGCAGAAACTTTCGAACAATCAAGCGGACCAACAACCCAAAAATGGATCAAAGATGTATCTACATTGCCAACCTCGGTTTTGGCCAAAAAAATTCAGCAAACACTTGGCTAAGCTTATCATTTCCTCTCTAGATCTAACAAAAGACGAGATTGACAATACGTTCAGATCACCATATAAGCCTGTTGGTTGTGCCTGGATGGTGGAATTGGTAGACACGCCAGCTTGAGGGGCTGGTGGGGGAAACTCCGTGCTGGTTCGAGTCCAGTTCCAGGCACCATCTTCACCATTATTTCCCATAGTATTTGATGACTCTTGCCTTCGATCTGGCTCTGGGCTGGACTCGAACAGCGTTCGTCTGTTTGTCTGGCTCGCATCCGCGAGCATGGAGTTCCAGACACCATCTTCACCATTATTTCCCATAGTATTTGATGGCTCTTA
>JAGRMV010000088.1 GCA_020441045.1 Deltaproteobacteria bacterium
TCATGAAGAAATTATATCGCATTTGCCGAGATAAAAAGGTGGGCAGAGCATAGGTTTGCTTTTAGTAGAATTATGCTAAAGCATACAATAATCATCTCACATGCTTAAAAGTCGGCTTTGACTTATTGAGTTGCCCTATGGTACGGGTATAGCATCAACCGTACAAGAGGAGAGACGTGATATGAAGACGTGCAGTTATCGATTTTTATGGGTTGTCGTGTTTTGCTTTGTGCAAAACGCCTGGTCAGAACAGATGGAGTGCCAATACTCTCTGCAGCCGATGGCCTATAAGCTTGCCAAAGATTTTGATACAACAGATGATGTCTTGGCGCATCTACATGTTGAGCTTCGCGATATCTCGCAACAAATGTATTTGGGTTTCCCCCTTTTTCGTTTCCCGCCGAAGTGGAAAGATGAAAAAGAAATGGCTGTCGATGCGCTTAAGCAGTGGGTTGGTGTTGAAAACGATGCATCGTTGCAACTAGATCCAGCGCCCGGCCCGTACCCAATTGATGAGTTTGTGGCGCTTTATGCAAGTGCAGATGAACAGGACAGAGATGTTACCTTTGGTAACAAATTGCGCTCCAAAATAGAAATCAGTGTGCATGATCGGGTAGCGATTGTCGAGAAGGTTGCAATAGAAGTTATGCTTGCAGATATACAATGGAAAAAGTCCAACAGCGAACAAGCGCAGGTATTTATTTCGGATGAACAAGAGATCCCTGTAAATGACCATTTTTCTTTGCGCTGGATTATGCGTAAAGAATGTTTGTAGTCTTTGTACCGGGTGTATAGGATACTTGCCAGCTGTAAAGACCTTCTTTACTGTTGTGTTAGGGAACAAGGTCGGGATTGTTGAAGCATTGGATATATGCATCAACGGCGAAGTAGTTAGCAGCACTTTCATCGATTCTTCTTACCAAGTCAGAGTATGCGTTTATTCGATTGCTCGTTGTCATAAACATTTGAGCTGAGTTGCTTTTATGAGCAACGAAAAACAGTGATAGTTCTGCCACAGCCCATTTCTCACCCACTGAGGGGTATGACTTGTGCGTATAGTAATGACCATATTCATGTATGGTATCAAATCTGATTTGATGGGGCAGTTCATCGGCTGTGCCAAGATTTGTATAGTTGAAATTTTTATCGGACCAATAAATATAGTTGTCCGTCGTATTAACGGTCAAGGTTGCAGATTGTAGCAATGCTTCACGTATAATGAATTCTGGAATCACAATGTAGTTTTCATTTTGTAGCATGCGATATTCCATAACAACTGTAGGTAGATTACGTTGATCAAGATCAACTTTGAGTTTCTTATTGGACGTAAGTTGTTGTAACCATGCGCCAACGGTTGGATTACACTTCTCGATAGCAGACAAATGTTTCTGTAATGGTTTTTGTATGCCTGTATCTAGGCGTGTAAAATCATCATCATAGGCACCAATGTGATTGAGTTTTTCTTCGATTTGCTTGAGTTGTTGATGCATGTTTACGACTTTTTCCATTAAACTACGAAATTCTAGTTTTGTAATCAATGTGTCGATTTCTGATATTTCTTGTTGATTTATATCGGCCCTATATTCAAACAGTTCGCCCACAATTGCAAGGATGTGTCCAGCAAGGATTTGAGTAATAAATTTATCTTTAGTGACAGCCAGCTCCTTGTATTGGTTGACATATTCTGGATACAGTCCCATTAAAAAATCAATATAATCAGGAATAGCCTCCATGCGATGATGCATATCTACTAATGGAGCAGTATGGAAGGACAGGTCGTCACGGGCAAAAGTTATAGGGGTGGTTGTGCACGGAAAACCCTCAAGACAAAAACCTATTAGAGTTTTTTGGTTGGGTATGGGAGTATCAATGGTCTGGTACGAGTATCGAATAGATTGCCCATAAGGAAAATCGATTTGAATGATTCTTTTTTGTACATCGCGTTGGATATGCATTGGTTGAACAACTGTAACTGCATCAGAAGCGCATACCGCCTCGAAATTGGGTGCAATTAGTAGTAATGTGTATGCAATAAGCGCAGATAACTTTTTCATATAAAGGTTCATAAATAAGCAATTATAATTATTCCTATAGAATAACAAGTCATTTGCGCATACCACGTTGTGGATCACCACATATTGATCTAACGTGATAACATCACATATGAGATAGCATCAGTTTAGATAAAATCGGTTGATCCAAAATAATCCACCAATAAACAAAACCCACATGATCCATTTTGCATAAACAAAAACAAATGCGATGGATTTTAATAGATAGGCTCTGTTTTATTTTCTTGTTCATGGGCCATAACATATCGTGTACGCGCGCGACAATCTAGTGCGCGCCCAATCAATATCAAAGACTGAAAAGCGCTGTAATAATGCACTAACGCCTTGTGTGGTCAAACAAGATATGTGAAGGGGGCATGGTCACATGATTTTTGGAAGAGACGTAAAATTTGACATTGTTTGCACGTATCGATAGGCAAAATACAGTTTCAATTTTTTACGAAAAGAGTGACTTGATGAAAAAAATGACGGTTGTTGTATTTGTTCTAACTTATCTGTCGGCGCCATGGGTTTATGCGGAAAAATTTACGGTGGATACCAAAACCAAAAAACAAGTGCAGAACATCATGCAGTCGATGACCCTTGCGCAAAAGATTGGTCAATTGACTTTGCTGGATTTATCCAATGAAGATCCTGCGCAAATCAATCAAGAAAAACTTGCCGAGGTCAAAGCGTTGATCAAGGCAGGTAAAGTCGGGGCCATTTTAAATTGGCGAGGCGCAGCAGTTACCAATGAACTCCAAGACTTGGCCAAGCAGCATGGCGCGGGTGTTCCTATTCTTTTTGCCCAAGATGTCATCCACGGTTTTCGTACAGTATTTCCAACGCCGCTGGCTGAGGCTGCTTCCTGGAATTTGGAGCTGGCCAAAAAAACCGCCGAAATTGCTGCGATTGAAGCATCAGCTGCTGGGATCCGCTGGACTTTTGCACCAATGGTCGATATGTCGCCTGATCCTCGATGGGGTCGTATTGTTGAAGGTGCGGGCGAAGATCCGTATTTAGGATCAATGCTGGCCAAAGCCCGTGTTGAGGGTTTTCAGAAAGACAATCGGGTAGCGGCTTGTGCCAAACACTTTGTCGCTTATGGCGCAGTCATGGGTGCCAGAGATTACAATGCAGCGGATGTCTCAGAGCAACAAATTTATGATGCACATTTTCCTCCCTTCCAGGCGGCAGTAGACGCTGGAGCGATGACCATGATGTCGGCGTTTAACACGGTCAATGGGGTGCCTGCAACAGCAAACAAGTGGATACTGCATGATGTTTTACGTGAGCAATGGGGGTTTGAAGGATTTGTGGTCAGTGACTATAACTCGGTTGGCGAACTGGCCAATCATGGCGTTGCTCCGACCGGCGGCGAAGCAGTCAAGCTTGCTTTGAATGCGGGCGTTGAAATGGACATGGAAGGTAAAGAAGTCAACCCAAGTACAGGCGCGGAAAGCACGATCCGAATCTATAACCAATATCTCCCCACATTGATCAAAAACAACGAAGTTTCTATGCAGCGTTTGAATGAAGCGGTTGCAAGAATCTTGGCAGTCAAGGTTACATTGGGGTTGTTTGATCAAAGTGCAACCAGTGTCGAAGACGAAAAAAACATCTTGCAAGCCAATTTACATCCTGCCCACAGAAAAGTCGCGCTGCAAGCAGCGCAGCAATCGATGGTGCTACTGAAAAACCAAGCCCTTGGTAAAGCCAGCAAAGCATTATTGCCGCTGCCTAATGATAAAAACCTACAAGTTGCAGTGATTGGACCGTATGCAAATGCGCAGGATCAGATGCTGGGGCCATGGTCGGGGCCAGGGCGTTTTCCCGGTGAAGCCCAGGCCAAAGATGTTATTACCATCTTAGATGGCATTCAAAAGCGTGCAGCCCAAAGCAATATAGATGTCGTGTATGCCCAAGGATTGCCACTAGCACAAACTTTGCCTGGCAGTGAGTTACAGCAGCCCGATCGATCGTTATGGAAAAAAGCAATACGCGCTGCCAAAAAAGCTGATGTTGTGATCGCTGTTTTAGGTGAACATGTTGACGCCAGCGGCGAAGCCTCTTCACGTACCGAACTTAACTTTCCTGGTTTGCAAGAAGCGTTTTTGCATGATGTAAGCAAGGTTAATCCTAATATCGTTTTGCTTGTCGCTTCTGGTCGGCCTTTGGCATTGGAGTGGGAAGCTGGGCATATTCCGAGCATTCTGCAGGTATGGCATCCTGGGGTTGAGGCGGGGCATGCTGTGGCAAGCATTGTGTTTGGTGATGTCAACCCTTCTGGCAAAATGCCTGTGACGACGGTGCGCAATGCCGGTCAAGTGCCGATGAATTACAATGCACTCCCCAGTGGGCGCCCGCGTAACGGACTGACCTGGCAAGAAGTTCCTTGGAAGCAAGGCTATGTGCAGGATCAACATAATCTGCCATTGTTTCCGTTTGGGTACGGATTGAGTTATACAGAATTTGAATATTCGAACTTAGCATTGACCAGTCATCAAGTATCTGACAATGGTACGGTGACGGCCAAGGTCACTGTGCGTAATAAAGGGGATCATGATGGAACTGAAATTGTGCAGTTATACGTGCATGACCAGTATGGTGGTGACGCCGTTTCTAGACCAGTCAAAGAGCTCAAAGCGTTTGATCGGGTTTTTCTCAAAAAAGGTCAGCAAAAGCAAATCAGTCTTGAAGTGCCTGTATCAAGTTTGGGTTTCCATAAGGTCAGCAAGGGTAAAAATGGTTTTGCCTATGTGGTGGAGCCAGGCATCTTTGATCTATGGGTGGGGCCAAATGCGAGTCAAGGCTTGGCGACCACATTTGAAGTCGTGGCAGCAAAAAAATAACTAATTTAAAGCCGCTGTATCAAGAAGCTAGAGAAACCTCTGGTGTAGGTGAATTTTCGATGCACGCTTTATTGCTTGTGAGCTTTTTCGCACAAAGGTAATATTAGAATGTTGACATCAAAATCGACAGACGGACCTGATTCTGGAGCCATTTTTATTCTGGCACTGCATACAGTGCTCAATGAAAACAAATGGCTAACGCTTTTTATCGAAAAATATCACCTGCATGTAGAGTTGGCTACAGACGGTCAGGATCTATATGATAAAGCTATTGCGTTGCAGCCAGATGTCGTGATTACCACGGCCCACATGGATGGTATCTCTGGACTGAATTGTTTTCGGATGATTCGCGAAAAAAATGCCCATGTTCGCACGATATTGCTATCGATGATTGATTCCAAAACCATGGCCAGAGCTGCCAATGAGCTTAATGTAGATTTGTACTGTGGTCGCTCACGGCGCGCCATCAAGGTCCTGAGATTTTTAAAACAAGCCATGGGGGTGGCCAAAGTCAAAAAAGAGACGGTCAAATTTGCCCGGGCGCGTACAATCTCGGACGCTGATTTAGGGGAACGGCTGAAAGATCGCTATCCGGTAAGTGGTGCGATCACGATGATTTTTGATGGCCAAGAATATCCAGGGGTTTTTGAAAATATCAGTTTAGGCGGCGCCAAAATTCGAGTTCCACAAATTCCGCCACTGCCTAGTCCAATCGAGTTAAAATGGGCTTTTAAGGGAAGTACGTCATTCCACGTGCACGCTGTAACTGTTCGACAAAACATGGTGTTTGAGCCATGGGATGAATATGTTTGGGTGGTTGGGGTTCGCTTTACCAAACTTACGGCGCAGCAAATCAAAGAACTTTCAGATCTGATTCAAAAGATTTCTAAATTTTATGAGCGTAAGTTCGATTTTGTCGATTTTGAGCAAATCCGCAAAATGCTTCTACGTCAGGAAAGATATTTTAAACCGATGTTGCACGGACAAAAAGCGCCCGTCTTGATCGAAAAAGCATTGCGCCAAATCAAAGATTATGAGCGGGCATCTTTTATGCTCGAGACCAAAAAAGATCATAGCATTGCCAAACTGCTGTCCTTTCGTATTGTCTGTCGCGTGCTCAGGCAGTCGTTAAACTGGGTTGAAATCCATCCTGAAGAGGGATTAAAGCTTTGTGTGCCACTGATTTATGATGTCTTAGAAAAGGTGGATGCAGAGGAAGAGAATTTCGATGAAATGATTCGTGATTCCGATACGCTTGAAACCCGAAAACAACTGGTTGAGAGCAGCAACAGCATGTTAGAGGAAAAAGACAAATTGATTCAATCGTTTCATGATCATTGTCATGCGATGATCCCAAGTGATAGTTATAAATATGAATTTAACTCGATCATTTTGCGGCACCAAGATTTGCAATCGTATCAAAATTTTGTTGAGCCCGAGACCGAAAAAAAAGAAAGCATTGCGCCCGATACGCGTGTGCAACAGACCTTGTATAAACTATCCAGAAAAACCCGTGAAGCACAAAAAGAAAATCTGCTGGAAAAAAACCGACAAGAGGAACTGCAAAAAATCAGAGAAAATATCGTACCTACCATTGCTACGGGTATTGTGCTGATTACGGTATTGAATTTTATACTCAATTTTTATCACTCTTTTGTTGATGTGGAAGATGTTCGACTTACGTTGGCAGCGCAAAAAGTTCGCATCAAACAACAAAACCATGTTGTTGTGCAGACGGACGCGAGAACCTGGGACGCACTTGAAGTTGCCCAAAAAAATAAAGTGCTAGATGAGTTAGAGGTCTTTCTTACTGCGAGGCAGTTGTATCAAGCCAAGGTGATGGACGGAGATGAGCTGATTGCGGTGGTATATTCGACCCATAACCGTGAAAAATTGCTTTACGGGTATGATGTGTTTCGGTAGTGCTGCTATTGTACTACTCTAAAGGATCCATCTTATAGATGATGTCGCTGCCAATAGGTTTACCATTGGGGTCAATGGCTCCGCGAACCTTATAGATGGAAAAATGACCGTCACCATCGATGTCACCTCGGGCATAAACTTCGAAATAAGCTTTGGGACCAATTTCATGGGCAAGGACTTCATAGCTATAAAGGACATCCCGATCGATGTTTAGCTCGAGTTTGGACCAAGGCTCTTGATCGAAAGCAGCCAATTGGGAATCGGAAGTAGGAGACGAAGGCGTCATCGGTAGTGATAGATAGGTGGCAAATTGAGGGTTTTCTTTAAGCTGCGCAGCAAAATATTTCTGCTGCGCATCAAAAATGATTTTGACATTGGTCAGTGCTTCTTTGGCTTTGGATTGTTTGCGCCAGCGGTTGCAGCCCGGAAAGAGAAAAGTCAAAAAGCAAAGTCCAACCATCGCAAAAGAAATCCATTCGATTTTGCTATAACCCCAAACGCGCTCACGTAATGACTGCATACCTGGCCTAATGTACTACAGAATGAAAGTAAGAAATAGTATTCAATACAGGCCATTGTATGAAAATCGCCAAAAACGGGATCACGTATCTAGACAATGTGTGATCTTGACAAAACAAGGAAATAAACAGGATTTCAAGTCCGTGTTGATGGATGGTAGAAAAGTGTATAGCCGGTGCCAAATGCAGCTATGGTGCTGATATGATTGTCTCTATAATCAATCTTTGCGAATCTTGTGAAGATCCGGTAGAAGGAACCTCTTGAACGTAATACAACATACAAAATTTTTGTGGTTACTGCTGTTTTTTACCCCCATCATGGTTTGTGCGCAAGATGAGGTCATAGAAAAAACAGATACGACCACCCAGCCAAAACTTGTTGTCACACTTGAAGATTTGATCAGCAAAACGCTCGAGATCAGTCCGCAAATATCTTCTGGGCAATATTCGCTAGAGGAAGCGCAGGCAAACTATGCCAGAGCCAGTCGCGCAGGGATTTTACCAAAGGTTGATTTTTCTGTGTATGGAGGAGTGGTTCCAGATACACCTGACAATATTGGGCCTGATTTTAATTTCCCCAGCTCGGGTCTGTTCGATAATGATTCTTGGGGGCCTTTTATTCGTATGAAATTGGAGGCTATTCAGCCCATTTATACGTTTGGTAAAATTTCAAATTTGAAAAAAGCCGCTTCGATGGGAGTATTGGCCGGGCAAGAAGATATCACCCGTGCCCGCAATGAAATGATAAAAAAAAAAAAAAAGGCTTATTATACGTTGGCCAACTTGTATAGTTATCTTGATTTTGTGGAAGACTTGATTGGTCGAGCACAAAAAGCGGTTGATATTGTGCAAGACAAACTTGAAAAACGGTCTTCTGAGGTGACTGATATTGATCTTATGCGGATTGAGGTGTTTCAATCAGAAACCAAACGCAAAAAAATTGAAATTGAGCATAACATTGAATTTGTACAAATGACGTTGAAAATACTCATGGGCCTACCTAGAGAAACACCTGTAGACATTGTAGATCATCGTA
>JAGRMV010000008.1:0-1877 GCA_020441045.1 Deltaproteobacteria bacterium
ATACGAAAAAAAGCCTAAATCAGATGCCTTATTCAGGCACAATCAAATATCTAAAAAATTTTTCAAAAATACGATACCCTACACATACATATGAATTTTCATGATATGGGCTTGGCCGTCGTTGCTTTTTTTTCTGAATTTCTGGGTGTCATCAGTGGTTTTGGGTCTTCTGTTTTCTTTGTTCCGATCGCACTTTTTTTTGAAACCATGCATTTTGTGATGATGATTACAGCCCTCCTTCATTGTTTTGCCAATTTTTCTAAAATCACCCTGTTTAAAACAGACTTTTCATGGCAATCATTTTGGAAACTTGCCATACCCTCAATTTTACTTACCGCTGTGGGAGCAATCATTTCAAAATGGTTTGGTGTCGATCGTTTAATACAAATACTAGGCATATTCTTGATCTGTCTTGCTTTGTTTTTTTTCTTTGGCAAACCTTATATCAACAAGCTACCAAAAAGCACGCCAATCGTACTTTCTGGTCTGTCGGGCTTCTTCACAGGGTTCTTAGGTACTGGCGGCGCGCTACGTGGATTGGCCTTAACTGCGATGCATTTGGAAAAAGGACAGTTTGTCGCCCTATCCTCCGGGATCGATTTTGCGGGCGACCTTATCCGAACAGCAATTTACATCTATCACGGCTATATGGATTGGCAGCAATGGTTTTATATTCCCATTTTAGCTATTGCAGCTTGGCTTGGAGCATCCTTTGGCAAACGCATACTTGAAAAAATGGATCAGAAAAAATTTGATACGATTGTCACGCTGATGGTTTTAATCAGCGGGATTGCCATGATTTTCTAATTCGACCGTTCTAGAACACAAGCTCTTATTCATCATATACAAATAACAATTTCCACCATTGCCAAGGCTTTTGTTATTAGACAGATCTTTCAATGCATTATATGGATGGGATCATGAGTACAGAAAAACATTGTCCGGCATGTCGTTCCCAGGACATCTATTTTGATGGCACCCTTTGGAATTGTCCAGCGTGCTTTCATGAATGGAATACGCAAAAGCCTGATTCGGAAAATCAAAACGATAAAACAGGCATTATCGATGCGCATGGAAATGAGCTGCAAGATGGAGACACTGTAACCGTCATCAAAGACCTCAAGGTCAAAGGGGCTTCTGCTTCGATCAAAGTCGGTACCAAAATCAAAAATATCAGCTTGCACCCTGGTGGAGCCGATGGTCATAATATCCAGTGCAAAGTTCCTGGCTTTGGATCGATGCATATCAAGTCTGAATTTGTCAAAAAAGCCTGATAAAAACATCACCAAAAGACCTGCCCCCGCAATCACGTTATGTGTAAAGACGCTGCAAGCCTACGGTGCAGGACTTGTCAATTTTGACCATGCATACATGCCCCTGTTTATGCTATATTGCGTTGCATGATGTATGGTTTTTCTTTGCTTTTGCTTTTTTGGACTGTTTTTTTACCTTGCGATGTTCACGCGCAAATTTTTACTGGCGACATTCAAACCTTAGAACAATTTGAAAACACAACAACAAACGACACACTTCTAGAAACCGTACAAACGATTACAGAGGCTGTTGTCAAAGTGATTGTTATTGATGTAACTTCTAAACAGGCACTATCATCAGGTAGTGGCACGATGATTACAAAAGACAATACAGTCCACCTGTTAGCAGCTACGCATTTATTCGAAGGACTGGCACCGCATAGAAAATACGGGTTTCAATTAAAGGGAAAGAACCACTCTGTTGAAATCACAGATGTCAACCCAGATCACTTTCAATTGGGCATGGATGTGCTTACCTATAAACTTGCATACGGACAATGGAGAGGCCCAACCATCCATTTGACAAATATAAAAACCCAACCCGAAGCGGGACAAAATGTGTTG
>JAGRMV010000008.1:1969-25949 GCA_020441045.1 Deltaproteobacteria bacterium
GTTGCGCAGCCCCGGATTGTCATGGGCAAAATTTTGCCGACTGGGGAAGGTTTTCATACTGTCCAGTCGCAAAGATATGATGAATGGACTTTATCCACTGGGGCTGGCTACGGAGGATTGAGCGGGTCCGCCGGCTTTATCATCGATCAAACAGGCCAACTCATAGGTATCGCAGGCATCTTCGGGGCATCTACTGTCAGTAGATCCTACCCCTTTGTGAAGAATCAAGAAAATTACATGATAGCCGAGGGCACTATCAACGGACTTTTATTTGCAAAACAAACATTACCTAAAGACAAACAACAGGACTGGATTGAAAGAAATTTTACTTATTTTTCCACACCGTCAACCAAAGCAAACATGGACCATATTGCTGAAGTCCAACAATGGAAAAATAAAGTTTTGGAGATGTGTGACACCTTTAAACAATCCATCAAAAACACTTTACTACCTGAAAAACAAAAAGCGATACAACAGTTTCAACAATCTTATCTTTCTTTGCTTTCAGAAAATAGCGTACCAATAGATATGCCCTGGATTGTCATCGCTGAAGGTGAAAATCTTACAAAACAGAGATTTGATACTTACCAAAGTGATATGCAACAATTCAAAAAAATCTTTGAAGAAAAAACACAAAACCACTTAAACAAACTGCAAAAAATTCAAAATCTAGGCATCCAGCAGTATGTACTAACCAGCCCGAGTCATGGCAATGATCTGGAAAGCATATTACTCCAAAATTGGATTCTCAACGGATTCTCAAGAATTACTTCCTTAGAAGCACTCGAAGACAAAACCCTCCCTCCTTCAATGCTTTTTCATTGGCGTAACGTCAATCCCTTTCAAAAGAAGTGGTAAATCCTCAAGGCACCCAATTGCCCATAAAGATCCCACATGAGCAATTACTGCGCCAAAAACACGCACACAAAAACCATTAACATATTGAATTTATTACATTCATTTCTGGCATATTGATTGCAGCTGTAAGTATATTTTTGGTAAAAAACGATACAGGTTAGGGAAAAAGATGAAAACAACTAAAAGAAAACAACAAAAATGGATAGCACTGCTTTTGCTACCCTATTTGGCTTTGATGATGGCTTGTGGTGGTGATGGCACAAAAAATCAAGAAGAAGTTACAGTCGATCCCGTTGTACCAACAACGCCTGAATCTCCGACATTTGAACCGACACCGTTTATCAGCAAGTGGCAAATTGATAGTGCTGGCCAATCGATCACTCTACCCTTGCGAAGTGGTTACAATTACGATTTCAAAGTAGATTGGGGTGACGGCTCTCCGATTGCTAAAATTACAAGTGCTACTGATACCGATATCACCCACATGTATACGCAAGCAGGAGTCTATGAAGTACGCATCAAAGGTTTGTTAGAGAGCTGGTATTTTAATGACAGTGGTGACACGGGTGCTCTGATTGAAGTGGTAGATTTAGGTCATGCGGGTTGGAAACGATTAGACTTTGCCTTTGCGGGTTGTTACAACTTGGTGTCCTTTGCTGGGGGCAATACTTCAGGTGTAACCAATATGCAAGGCATGTTTTACAAGACCATCCAGTTGGCATCAGTAGATGTATCAAGTTTTGATACTTCCAAGGTCACTGACATGTCGCATATGTTTGATATGGGAAGTGGAGCTAGTGCTCTGACAACTTTGGATGTTTCCCATTTTGATACCTCTAAAGTGACCTCCATGCGAGAGATGTTCGATGGCTTGTCTGTTTTAACTGCTCTAGATCTTTCCAACTTTGACACATCTAAAGTCACCAGCATGCGCGGCATGTTTAGTTATACGTATACGCTAACAACCTTGGATCTCTCTAGCTTCGATACATCTAAAGTGATCGATATGCAGTTCATGTTCGAAAGCGCCTATAGCCTGTCATCACTTGATGTTTCGAGTTTCAACACATCGAAGGTGGAATACATGGATAACATGTTTTATGGTATGGATGCCATCACCTCTCTGGACTTATCTCATTTTGACACATCGAAGGTGGAATACATGGACATGATGTTTACAGATACATACAATTTGTCTTCACTTAATACCTACGGATGGGATGTCTCCAATGTAGTCTCATCCTACCATATCTTCTCAGGCGCGGGAAACAACGTCATTGGTGGTTTGACATTATATTGTAATCAGCCACTTGGTTATGGCGGTATCAGTTACCTTTTTGGCAAACAATGCAGCACTCTATGAAGATATAGCGCAAAATATTTGCCAGTCTAGATCAGTAATAAAACAAACTACAAAAAAAGTAGTTGGATACTACAGTTTGCGCAGTATTGTTTCAAGCGTGAACGTCATAAGATCGATTTTACCAGGCCAGAAAAAACAGGCCGATAACTTGCAACAAAAAGGAGCATACCATGCCATTGATTAACGTAAAACTGATTGAAGATGTTTTCACCCCAGAGCAAAAAAAACAAATGATCGAAAAGATCACAGACACTATGGTCGAGATCGAAGGAGAGAACATGCGTTCTGTTACCTGGGTCTTTATTGAAGATGTCAAACAAGGTGACTGGGGTATTGGGGGCAAAACCCTCAAAGCTTCCGATGTGCACAGCTTGCAAAAAGGCCAAGCTGCCTAAACCCATCACCATCGTCCGGCAAGCTCTGCTGTTTTTTAACTTAGTGCTTGTCGGGCGATACATACCCTATCTCATCTCCTTGCATAACATTACAACAAATAACGATTCCAACTATTCCCCAATTTTATATCATTACGTACGTGGATTGATTTCGATCAGCGCTTTTTGTGCTTTCTCAACATCTCTGTTTTGAACCCATATCGCAGACGCAGGCAACGGGGTTTTTTGTGATGGAAAGAGCTGCGCTTCAATTTCATACTTTTGTATTAAAATATTGATCAGCACGTGGATGTCTTCTTCTGGACGTTTTAGCACTTCAATACCTTGCGCAAAAATATTGCTATGCCCTTGCACCTGTGTATAAACTTCTTTCCAAGCAGTAAGGTCTAACTCTTCTTGTGGGTTCATCCACACGTCACCATGTGTCCACTCGTTTGATTCATCACTTGCTTGCTGATGAGACAACGTATGCAATCGCGAAGGATCTCTGACAGAAAATACAAAAATATAAAAAAAACTTACCGTACCCAAAGCACTTAAAATCCATACCCCAAAAGAAAGCTCATAGCCTCTTGCATCGATATATGAAAAGAAAAAAGGCGCAAATACCGCTAGCAAAAATATATAAACCAACAATTTCTTAGCTTTGAACATAGCACCTTGTGATGGCATGAAGTTTAAAGCACGTCAAAAAAACACCCATCATCACGACCATGACTTAAAACCACAGATCTTTCACACATCTAGAATCATCTGCTAGTGCTTCGAACTTGTCCAAACCATCAAAATGTCGAATAGGAATCGACTGAATATGCTCTGGTTCTAGCGCCAAACGCATATTGACGGCAATCCGAAAATGTCCATCTGTATTAGGGAATCGGCCAAGCCAATAGGCCACACATCCACATACACCACAAAAATGAAATCCCAACGCCGCATCTCCTCGAACATACTCTCGTGTCGTGCCGGCAACGATAATATTTTGATCTTTAAAACCATACGCCCAAAGCCCCCCATACCGTCGACAAACGGTACAATTACAAGAAGTTACACGCTCGATCTGCCCTTCAAATGACCAACGAATATTATTACAATGACATGCACCTTTGATCATATCGAGCAAGCATAACCACTTTCAATACAAAAAACAATAGACCATGCTGATATTGGACTTCAGAAGCCTATCAGTGCACCTGGCTACATGTATAACAGCATACAAGATAAAACACTCCACCTGTATCTCGGCAACCCTGACATGATGTCAGGCATCAGAATAAGGCACTTGTAAAGTCAATGACTTTTATTTCTTCTCCATCGTCTCCCAAAGCAAGTTTGGTTCTATAATAAGCCATTCGTAATACATTTTTATCCTTGTCGACAATGAGGTTGTATATATGTCCCGAGCTTGTAAGCGCAACGAGCGGGATGTAGCTTTTGTCTTTTTTCCATCCGTGGTGATATGTAAGCGCAGTGATATCACAATCAGTAGCAAGTTTTTCTCTCCGATTTTGGTAGTATGGGTCTGCACGACTACATGCTGAAGCATCAACCAAAACACCCTCCTTATCAGGTTCTTCGATAGCATGGATGCCAGCACCCGCACCTATTGACAGAAGATGTTCTGTAAAAGGCCCCACCCAAGACACAAATGAATTTGCATTGATAAATGCCAGCGCCTGTACGGGCAATGCGCCATAGTCCTGATTCATGCCAAGCTCATATAATTCTTTGGCATGTGTATCAAATTGGTACCAGTATTGACCTGGCCGCTGGCCGTAGATATTTTCAACCGAAAAAACAAGTTGTGCTGCCTTGGTTTGTGAGGGCAGCAATGTAAGGGTTGATGGTGGAGATATCCAGGATAAGTTTTTCGAAGCAATCCATGCAACCTCGTCAAACTCAAAACCCTGCTCACTCCACACAAAACGTGCAAGCCAAAGCGAACCCGTGTGACGACAGTAATTTTTTACACTCGGTAATGGTGGGTTTTTTCCTTCATAGAAGAACTTTTGGCAAAGTCGTTCGCTGATCGTCGAGCTTAGTAAAACATACAAACTACGCGATCTGTGGTCAAAAGCAAAACCAGAGAAATGCAGACTATCTTTGGTAGCGTTGGTCATTTCCTCTAGTACTTGTTCAGGGTCATTCAAATCACTTCCGGACGGAAGCGCCTTTCTCAATGCTTTGATACGTTTTTTATCAAAAAGGTGTTCTTTGGATGCCTGGATCGGATACATAGGAGCAGATCGGTCAATAGAAAAAAGCCAGTTTTCATGATTGGCACCCAAAATGTATTCCCCATTGCTTGAATACACCGGATAAATGACAGGTTGTCTTTCAACACCCGAAGCTGCTTCAACAGCGATAAAATAAGAATGCTGATGATGCTCGCTGGCAAAAGCTGTCAAGACATAACCGATACACAACACTATAGCGACATGCCAAAAATACCTGAATCCCATACATCCCCCGGTGTAAATCAAACAAGTGCGTCAGTTTCCTTTTTCACTACAACACCTAGGCTATAACATACCATGCAAGAGATTTTCAAGCATACCTTTGCTTAAGTGCCCATCTAGCATTACGTCCAAAGAGCAATCGTATCTTTGTATATTACGATCCAAGTAATGGCCCCATCTCACCAAACAATCAAACTCTGGTCAATAGTTCGACCACACTGACTTTTAGTGTTTTTGCAATCGCCATATATATTATACCCATCATCACTAGCGCACCAACAGTAAGGGTTATCAAGGGGGATACCCACGAGAAAACATACATCGACTCAAAAATAAAGTGTGATAAAACGATACTTAAAATCATACTGATACCCACTCCACTTAGACACGCAAACCATACGATAAGGCCAAATTGCCATAAAAATGTTTTTTGAATCAGGCCAAAAGAAGCACCAAGCGCCTTAAGCAAGCCAATATCTTTTTGTCGCAATCTAGTATGGTAATTTGCAATCAAGTACAACACCATAACACCTGCCAATAAACACAAAAAAGCCATTGCCTGGAGGGCTTTAGCCATTTGGTCCATGATACTTTTGAGCTGGGCAACAACTCGGGAAACATCAAGGACAGAAATATTGGGCAACGAATGCACAATCGTATTTTGTAACTGGTTCTTCATATCTTGATCTTCGACATTGGCCGCTGCAAGAAAAGTTTTGGGAGCTTTTTCCAAGACGCCTGGTTGAAAAATGATAAAAAAATTGGGCTCAAACGTAGTCCACTGCACTGTTCGTAGACTGGTGACCACGCCTTCTACAGGAATGCTTTCCACCGTAAACGTAAGCTTATCTCCCATTTGAATATTAAGCCGTTTTGCAAACCTTTTTTCAAGTGATATTTCTGGTAAGGTATTTGTATTAGGAACATATGGGCGATCAAAAAACACCCCTTTAACAACTCGCTCCGATGCCTTGAGTTGGTCTTGAAAGGTAAGATTCATGCCTCGGTTTCTAAAACGTGATTCGCGCTCTTCTTCACGTGTTAATGCTTTCTCCTTTCTTTTTTCAAATGGTTGATCGTTAACCGACTGCAGACGCGCACGTACCATCGGCGTTAATAGCAGAAGCGACTGATCCATAGATGCCAAGATTTCTTGCAATGGAGCAACTTGCTCAGGTTGAATATCAAATAAAAATAAGCTGGGTATTTTGGATTCGCTTGGCATTTGCAATTGAACATCGAGTGTTTTTTGAACTTGTGGAATGAGATTCAATAATACAACCCCCAAACCAATCGATAAGAATGAAGTCATCGTGACAAATTGATTTCTGGTAATATCTTTCCATGCCCAGCGCAATGGTACGATATTGGGCAACAATACAATGCTTTCCATACTTTGAAAAAAACCCTTTGCCAGAATGGCCAATAAAGCCATAGATGATACAAAAAGCATAAAAAACAAACTTCCGACCTTGACGGAATTTGCGACCACCATCGAACACATCCAAAATAAAAGCATGTTCCCCACCATCAGCCCTTTGTATAACAGCGTTGTGTTTTGATGTCGGATCGGCTGTTCCTGCAAAAGCGTATTGAGTTGCACATCTTTAAGCTGACTTAAGACCGGCAGACAAATCGCAATGCTACCGACAACTCCTAAAGCCAATCCATACGCGATCATCTTCCAATCAAAACCAAATGCAAGGTCAAATGGCAACATACCAGCTATCAAGCCAATACTCATCGGAAGAATGCTCCATGCCATAAGCAAAGACAACAGAGAGCCAATCAGCCCTAACACAAACACTTGAAATACAACCAGGCCAACTGTTTGGGCATAGGAAACGCCCAGGGTCATCAAAATAGAATATTGCTTATGCCTCTGATGAAGAAATGTTTGAAATAAGAAATACAACCCAACCGCTGCCAAAAACAGCGCTACCATCGCAGCAAGACCTAAAAAATCGCTCAAAAGATTCATCAATCGCGCCATCTGTTGACTGGAATCTTGATGCGTAAAAACCCTGATATCAGGTTGGTCCATGGCAGCAAAAATTCTTTTTTGTAAAGCATCTACTCTCTGGGCAGAATTTATTTGATACAAGGTAGAATACCAGACCAAACTTCCAGGTCGCACCAGGCCTGTATCCAAAAGCTTAGTAATTGACATATAAATTCTGGGTGCAAAATCAGAGGTCATCCCTCTGGTTTCATCATTGTTGATAACGCCCTCAATGGTAAATGTTTGTTCACCAATCAATAAAACATCACCAACTTTGATTTCTAGTTGCAAAAGAACTTCTGGATATACCCAGACAACGTTATCTACACCGTTATCGAACAATCGGCTTATAGCCTGATCACTTTGATTTGAAACTGTCAGTTGACCGTAAAAGGGATAATTATCCTCGATCGCTTTGATTTGAAACAATCGCGATTGCCCACGAACACTTCGAACCATAGAGTAAGTTTCCAGCAAATGTGTTTTTTTAAAGTTCAAACCCAATTCATTTTCAACTACTTTGACTTCATCGACTTGCAGGGGCCTTCTTGCTGAAACGCCAAGGTCAGCACCTAGCAATTTTTTGGATTTTTCAGAAAGAGTTCGTGTTAATGAACTCTGAAAACCAAACAGCGTAACAAACGCAAACAATCCAACGCTAAGATTGGCAATAAAAAATATTGAAAATTTTCGGTTATGAATAAGTTCTTTCAAGGCATAGTGTAAAATAAGTTTCAAAACTATACCTCTTGCATTGTAATAATTTTATCACAACGAGCTGCCAGATTTTGATCATGAGTCACCATCATCAGGGTCATTTGATGTTCATGAATCAATTCAAACAAGAGGTCCATGACAGCATCTCCAGTTTTAGGATCCAAGTTTCCACTGGGTTCGTCAGCCAAAACAATCGACGGACTGGCAACAAATGCTCTGGCAATTGCTACGCGTTGACATTCACCCCCGCTAAGCTTGCTGGGCAAGTGGTTCATTCTGTCAGCAAGCCCTACCTTTTCCAAAAATGCACTGGCTTTATCTTGTCTTTTTCCATCAGCCTGTAAAATATCTAAAGGCAAACAAACGTTTTCAATAGCAGTAAGATGCGGCATTAAATGGTATTGCTGAAAAACAAACCCCATATGATGCGCGCGAAAGTCACTTCGTTGTTTTTCGTTTAAATCAAAAAGACTTTGCTCTTTGATCACTACCCTTCCACTTGAAGGGATCTCCAAACCAGCTAGCAAACTGAGCAATGTCGTCTTGCCACTACCAGATTGTCCAACAATGGCAACCGACTGCGCTTTGGATACATGAAAGGAAATCGGCGACAATGCGGTAACAGTACTTTGACCTTGTGAATACGTTTTTGATAATTCTTGCACATCAATCATGGTAACTCCGAAAGGAAAAAAGTGGCCATATTGTTCGCAATTTTGACATGACCTTGTTCATTGGGATGAATCCCATCGGGTAAATTCATTTCTTTTACGCCTCCAACGCCTTCTAACATAAAGGGAACTGCCTGAATGTCTTTGTCTTGAACAAGTCGTTCATACATACCTTCAAATGAAGTACGGTAGTCTTGTCCGTAGTTATAGGGAAGTTTCATGCTCGCCAAAAAAACACGTATATCGTTTGCTTTGGCCAAATCAATGGTCCTTGCAAGATTTTCAAACGTTGCTGTTATTGAAACTCCTCGCAAACCGTCATTGCCACCAAGGGCCAACAAAAGGATGTCTGGTTTAGCTTGCATATGCCACTGCAATCTTTCCAAAGCGCTAGCGGAAGTACTACCGCTACTTCCTGCGTTGATAATTCGAACTTGTAAGCCCTGTTTTTGGAGGATCTTTTCTAGCTGAGCAGGATAGGCTTGCTCTCTAGAAACACCATACCCATCTGTTAAAGAATCTCCTAAAATCAATATCTTGATCTGCTCTGGTATCACTGTTTCTTGTCCACTGCTTTTTTCCATTTTTTGTTGTTTTTGATTTGTACAACCTACGCATGTCAAAACAACAAAAAGGGCATAAACAATCATTCGGGATGGGCATTGATATCGAAACATAAAGCCAGTTTGTACATGAAATCAAGTGGGTTTCCAATATATTCACCCGACACGTATCCATCTAACCAATAAAAATGTACTTAGTAATTTTGAATAAAAGACTACCTATCGATCTTTGTGACTAAAAAAAGGGGAGCTGATACCTGACTGTATTACAATGCAAAGTATATTGTGATTGAAGTCGACTGCGCGCAGAATTTTATATACAAGTAACAAAAATGAAACTTTTCATCACAGAAGAAAACCCCAAAAACCCAGATGCATGCTTATTGCTAGAAGAGCTGTCTGAAGCTTTAACAACAATTACTGGACACAGCGGAAAATCTTCCTTTCATGTTAATGACCTTCACCGTCGCAATTCGTTTTTCTTGATGGCACGGAACAAAAACAATACTGCTATAGGGTGTGGATCAGTGCGTGAAATAGAACACAAAATTGGAGAAATCAAAAGAATGTATGCCAAATATCCTGGCATTGGCAAATACATACTCGCGGAGTTAGAAATAAAGGCCAAGCAATTAGGTTATGAAGTACTTCGACTTGAAACCAGAAAAATCAATACAAAAGCAATCCATTTTTATTTGAGAAATGGATATAAAGTCATTCCCAATTATGGAAGATATATCGGAAACAAAAACGCCATTTGTTTTCAAAAAAACCTGCCGCTCCCTCTAGGTTCAGTTTGAGAAGGCAGATTAGACGATTTTATAAATTTTTCTTAGCATGTCTATTGACTTTTATGTAAGCATGTCATAAGCATGTTCATATGTTCGCATTGATACATAAGGTCGTCAGTGGCCACTTCGATTCTAGATGCGACGTTCGTTTTGCGCTTGCCTGGGCATAGCCCATATACATATCAACCTCCCCACAAAGTAGTTTATTTATATTTTTAACGTTTTTATTTGCCTTGATGTGCAATGAAAGTGAGAGCAAAGATGAAAATCATTTGTTTAGGACTCCTATTGTCCTTTTTATATGTAGCGGCTGGATATGCAGCCACATTAGTTTTGGTTGGAGAGAACCACACACTCCAGTCATGTATTGAGAAACGAAATAAGATGGCAAAGTCTGCCAGTTTGGGAGGTGCTCCTGTCATTCTAGAGGGATTCACCTACAAGGCTTCAGAACTCAATCCAATTGCCAGCAAAGCCCTTGGATTTGAGTACAATGCCGAGGGTAATGTTTTTGGCATGGATGAATTGCATAGTTATGCCATAACGAGCTTACTCATGCCCATGTTGTCAATTGAGCAACTGTATCTGGATCAATCATATCCATCACCCAATCGAGACTATCTAGTCTATAAACACTTAAACAAATTGGCAGGATCCATGGTAATACTCAAAGACAACTACAACAGTTTTGCTGCGGCCTTCCCTGCAGTGGATCCGGCTCATAAAAACGCAATGGCTGATCATGTTGGCAGTGTCGTACGTCCCATTTTTGAGAGCAATGTGCCTCAGCATCTGGTTGAGAAATTTATCAACCAGTTAAAAAGCAAAGCCGTTCCCTATGCTAAAAATCAGTTACACGCAAAAGGACAAAGATATGATCTAGACATAATCGACTACGAAGCCATCAAACCGTTGGTGAACGCGCTAATGTCTCCAGCATCAGATTTTGATTTTGCCTATCAGACATATTATTACAACTTCCCCTATAGGAATCATTTTATGGCAGAAAATATAATAAACGCCATGAAGGTAGTGGAAAACCATGAGACGCTATGTGATGCGACCGTGCATGCTTTTGTAGGAAGACAACATATCAAACATTTGACCCAATTGCTGTGTGATGCAGGCAACTGCCCAGAAAAAGTCGTGGACTGTATTGATTTGTAACATACATTAAAGTCAGGAACACTTGCACCGGAATGGCGTTTTATTTGAGTCGCCATTCTGGTGCAAGCTATGAGATCTTTCTACAGAGCACGTCTCAGATACGTGAATTTTGTTGCTTTTACATAATCTTCCATAAGCCATCGGTTAAAAATTGAAATTGCTATTTTTCGTGGCAAAAAATCTTTTTCATAATGCAATATTTGCTCCATCAACATCGGAAAGGTCTGTTCTATTTTTTCTTTTTCAGCTTGTGTGCATGCTAGCATTTTACTATTCCTATTTTTTGTTGTTACTTCAATATTCTGCAAATGGTATGGACTGACACCTATCCACTTCGAAGGCAAGACCCTATCGCATAAAAACTATGGCGTAACTACATATTACCTTATGTAAGTATGGGTATGGAAGTTAGCACGATCAAAACTCAATCCATTTCGAAAGTAGTGGTAACAGCATCAGTGCTATACCTATAAGTGCGATGTATACCGTTTTAGAAACAAAATAGGGATATACCATCAATGACATACCCGAGACCATATACAAAAAACGTTGCTGCTTTTTTCCAAACCTAAAATAAGCAAATCCCGTAAAACTAAATACGGTAATAAAAAAAATATTTGCTGGGCTCATATGTTTATTTTACACCTATTAGAAAACCGTACACCATAAAATAGAATAAAAGGGGGGAAATAGTCCACCATAGATCACAAAGCCCCTATTTCGGTCGGCAGACTCACACTATGCAAGGAGCCATATAAACTGGAATGACTTGAATTGAATGATGACTACTTATGGAATGTAGGATCTGGCGTTCCCGTAAAACAACCCAATATCCATGGATATGACCTGGTCACAAAATAGGCATAGTTGCCTTTGTACATCATTCCATTGCACGCATCCAAATCACCTGCATCTGTCCATTCCCAATCGTCTCGGTATGTCCCATCATAATTTCCACCGGGAAATATTTCTTCACCCACCTGACTGACCCTGGCGCCGCCACCGTCTTTGAGCGTATAACCAGACTCCACCTTGCGTACTGTTCCATCATCATCAATATAGGTCCCGTAAATAGGAAAACCATCCGCAGCAAAACCAATCACTGGGGAAATCACATTTCCTGTATCATCATACATGGCCAGTGGATCCCCATGGTAGTGATACGCACCATCAGGTTGCGTGTGCGCATGATTGTCATCGGTTCCGAAGTTGTTACCTGTATACATTGGATCAAAACGCCAAGGTTTGGTGTCATCATTACACCCTATTTTTTCATCTGCAACGCCTGCGCATGCCGCTGCCAAAAGATCAAGCTTGACACCGTTGAGCATAATAGCATTGTCGACCGTCAACGATAATGCGGTGGTCGATGCAGCCGCCGTCGGTGTTTTGCTGATTTGAAACGTTTCTTGGACAGCACTCATGGTCGTAGCAAAGGCAGTACCATTGACATTGTGGTTGGGAATCGAATTGGATATAAACGTGCATTTGGTATCGTTTTCTGCAATGATCAATGCACCTTCCAATGTTCGATTGTCACTGGTCTCAGTGATGGAAGATGCATAAGTACCAACATAATCTTCACAACTGGCACTCAGACTTGTTAAAACAGCATTGGTGATATCAATGGTTTCGCTTTCCTCTTCCTGGTTTTCCTCTCCTGTTGAAGTACAAAACATGAATCCCATACATAAACACATCACAAACATTCTTTTCATGACTTTTATTATAATATGAATTCGAAATCACACAAGCGAAGACAATTTTGGTGTCAGCGGTGCTAAATTTTATGGTAGGTCTGGGACAGACGACTGGCACCGGAATTAAATCAGAATATAGATATACGGCATATCATGAAGCTCGGATTACAGTTTGAATAGATTGTGACTCTTATATACATCTACTTGTTCAGTGTATTTTTCTGGATGATCAGACTGGATACAATTCGCCCATCATAACCATCGCAGATATAGCTAAGAAAAATCTTTGAGGATTCATAGTCTTCTCTGATGGCGTCTTCGTCTAGTTGGCTAGCTAGCAGTGGGCCTTTGAACCGATTTGAAACAGTCTGAAAACCAATTCTAGCTAGAGGTGAGATACTTGAAAACAAAGAATCGTACATAGAGTAATACTTATCAAACACATCAATAACCTCTCTAACATCAGCCTCTAGTGCATAGTCCACCATTTTCCCATATTCGAATGTATAGGCATCTTCGCCAAGCGCTGTAAAAAATAAATCGCTCGCAATTTCTCGGTAGTTTTTTGCTGAATTTTGATCTGTGATTTTAGGCTTACAATGAAGCTCGGTCACGCTGACTTCATAATCGAACCCCAACGCTTCCGACATCGCGCGCAGCCGATCTGCCCAATTTGGATGAATGGAGAAGTTATCTTCATTGATGACGACCAAATCATCGTTTCCTTTGGTATCGTTGCTCCATTCTGTTCGATTGATTTCCCCATCAAAATGAATCGAACCGCCTGGTTTTAGAACGCGTAGGGCTTGACGAATCATTTTTATCTGACCTTGCGTATTCATATGAGGAAACAACTTATGGCTTAAGATCATTGCTGTGCTATTGTCGCCAAATTTTTCAAGGGTCGTTGCATCGTCATATTCATAATGAGCGCGATAAGATGTAAACTGTTTTTTCATGCCGAGCCAAAACCGACTAAGATTCATCTGACTAAAAATGTCATCTTGGTAGACAAGATCGACCGCTTTTACCATACTCCCAGTCGTGTCCTCAAGCATACCAACAAGGTAAGGTACAACACCACTGAGGCCTTCAGCGATAGATAAAATATTTATCTTGTTACTTTTAAGATATGCAGGCGTCACTTTGGTAGAGAGTTCACGGTACAAACTTTTACTGGCCATAACACTTTCGACTTCGCCATGAATACCTAAATCTAAATGTTTACGTACTGAAGGCGCGATCAATTCAGGTAACCCAAGCGTCTGAAAAATAAGGAAGTTTGGATAATGTGCCTCATGCGTAACATTGATGCCGTCATCAGTGGTACCCTGAAAAAAAACATACTCGCTTTGCGCCAAGCGAATCATGTCACTTTCAAAAAACTCTGGCAGCGTGATTTGGTTTTTCTGCTTTTTACTTTTCTCTAGTTCAGGAAATTGGGCCCAAGAGTTGTTAAATACAAGCACCCCAAAGCCAAACAATAAAATACCACCAATACTACATGTACGTCTTTTCATAGAGTTCCCCCCTTAAGACAAGCACCCTAACAAAAACCATGCGCAGCGTCAAGGACAGGTTAACGCGATGCAATTGCCCTCTGGAATACGGATTTTAATCGACTCTCCCCAGAATTTCGGACACAAAAAAAACCGGGAACAATACGTTCCCGGTTTTTTTATTCTTTAATAAGAATTAGTTAATTAACACGAACACTGGTCGCGCAAGGCCCTTTGTTACCTTGTCCAATCTCAAACTGGACTGTATCACCATCCTGTGGCTCTTGACCTTGGACTTCAGAAATATGAAAGAACAAATCTTCTCCTCTTTCTTGCGTGATAAAGCCGAAGCCTTTGTTGTAATTAAAAAATTTTACTGTTCCATGACTCATATTATTTTCCTTTTTACTTATTTGAAAACCGATACATGCTGTTGACATATTGCAACCCTCACAATGTACCAGGAACATACAATCCCAGACTTCAACCAAACCGACATTTCCATGGGATTTACTTTAGAATCAGATGATATATCTGCCGTATCTATACACGAATACAACACAAATAGGTGAACTATTTATCAAATATTCCGTTCGCTTGAAAAATAGCACCTTAGGTTACAACGCGCAATATCATAGCCCAGATACACGTTACACGGATGACTTAACCTTTTGGCTTACAGCAGCTTTGTGATACTTCACTTAAGGACATGCCCCTTCAATCTCAATACGCTTCTCTCCCCCACGCTTTTTATCAAAAGGTATCTCCTGCCACCTTTCCAATGCCGCAACTATTTCTTTTCAATCATAAACTTGCAGAAAGCCTGGACCTTGATGAGCTGCAAACCAGTCAGGACAACCTAGCATTGTTGTTTTCAGGTCAAGAGCTGTTTCCAGGATCTCACCCCATCGCACAAGCGTATGCAGGCCATCAGTTTGGTCATTTTGTCCCTGAGCTGGGGGATGGACGAGCCCACCTTTTGGGAGAAATACAAAATAAAGAAGGTAAGCTTGTTGATGTAGGACTCAAAGGCAGTGGACGAACCAGATTTTCAAGAAATGCTGATGGACGTGCTCACCTTGGACATACGCTACGTGAATATATTATGAGTGAAGCCATGTATCACCTGGGCGTTCCAACTTCACGAAGCCTTGCTATTGTGTCTACAGGTGAGTCCGTAAGACGTGAAACAGAATTTCCTGGTGCTGTCCTTACAAGAGTGGCTGACAGTCATATACGAGTAGGTACATTCGAATACTTTGCACATCGTGGCGACCAAGAAAACCTGCAGCGCTTGATTGACTTCGCAATCAAACGCCACGTCCCCAATGCGCGCAATCAGAAAGAAAAAAACCTATATCTGATTGATCACGTTGCAAACAAACAAATTTCACTGATCGCACAATGGATGGGTATAGGATTTATTCACGGCGTGATGAATACCGACAACTGTTTTATCAGCGGGCAGACATTGGATTATGGACCCTGTGCGATGATGGATCATTTTCGCAGTCAACAGGTTTTTAGCTCGATTGATCATCACGGTCGATATGCATACCACAACCAGCCTAATATTATACTGTGGAACCTTGCCAGTTTTGCATCCTGTGTACTGCTGGCGACCCTACAAGACAAAAAAACATTAGAAGCCAATGTTGAAAATTATCTTCAATCATGGCGCTCTATCCTGCAACAAAAACTGCATGAAACCTTTTGCAACAAACTGGGCTTTATACCTTCAGACAAATCGTATGACAAACCAATCCAAGCGTTCTTACAGCTTTTGGAGGATAACAAGCTAGACTTTACAAACTCATTTCGATCCATCGCCCAACTGATCCATGATCCGAATAAAGATCACTCTCTGAAGCATACACAAGAGGGAACTGCGTGGATTCAAATGTGGTTACACGAGCTAACGCACGGAAAAAGAAGTCAGCAAGAGATCATCGCGCAAATGAATCAGCACAACCCTCACATGATTCCACGTAACCACTGGGTGCAAAGAGCCATTGATCAAAGTATCCAAGGTGACAACACAACAATGGAAGCTTTACTTAAAGCACTACGTCACCCATTTGATCCTGCCCAAGAACAGAAGCCTTACCTATCCCCGCCCACGGCCGAGGAAACCATCGCAGCTACATTCTGTGGAACGTAGTCAATTGCAGTGTGTATCTAATTTGGGCACCGGTTTTTTGTTTTTGACAAACTCAATTACAATTCAGCCGACAGTTGTAAGTAAAAGAGAGTTTGACACCAATCTTTGGTAACAACAGCGGTGGAAAAGAAGCCATTCTTAGTATTGATCATGTAAGAATGGCTCGCAAGCTTATCACTCGATCGACTGTAGGTCTATTTACGACCGTGGGGACCAGGGGAGTAAGATTGCTCTTCTCTTTGCACTTGTTTAGTTGTTTGGGCTTTTACGGCCGCTTACAATATGAAGTTAGGAGATCCATGTGTCAAACTCTCAAATACAATACAATCATTTTATTGGTATCGATATTGGCAAACATCAGTTTGATCTTGCTCGCCTGTTTAGTTGGTCCCCGGAATTATGTATTATATGAAATATTTGACTCAAGTTTGAAAACATATAAATAGATAGCGCGCTTCTTACTCATCATCAAAAGGAAATTTATGCGATCAAACCATCTTCTTCTCCTTCTGTACTTTCTAAGTGGACTTTTTTTCACCTCCACACCTTCGTTTGCATCAGATACCCCTTATCGTTTATCTGAAGCCATAGGTACACCTACTTGGTTTTCTTTTGGACTCAACCAACGAACACGCTATGAATTTTTGAGCAATGACTTCCGCTCACCTGCGTTGGGGGATTCACAAGGACTGTTTTTACGAAACCTCCTTTGGGTCCAAATAAAAGGAGACCACGTTGGTTTGATGATGGAAGGCCAAGACTCTCGAGCTTATTTTACCCAAGACACTCCACTGAACACAACCCATGTTAACCCCATTGAACTTCTTCAAGCCTACATTTTTTATGCAAAAACAGATTTGTTTACGACGGGGGATCGTTTGGAAATAAAATTGGGTCGATACACGCTCGATTTGGGAAGCAGAAGACTGGTTGCAAGAAATCGGTTTCGTAATACGATCAATTCTTTTACAGGTCTTGTTGCCAACTGGACCGGAAACACAACACAAAAATTCACCTTATTTGTCTCACTACCTGTGCAAAGGCAGCCCAACACGCAAAACCAACTTGAAGACAATGACATCCAATTGGATGAAGAACGATTCAACACTATTTTTTGGGGTCTTTTTTACGAAAACGGTCTGGCTCAAACAGATATGATGCTCAATGCCTATGCGCTGACTCTCCACGAAGATGATACATCTTCCATCAATACGCGAAACCGGCAACTGATCACGCCAGGCGTACGCGTTATGCAAGAACCGCAAACAAACAAGTTTGATTTTGAAATGGAAGTTGCCGGTCAATTTGGTCAATCCCGATCCTCTGCCGCTGCCACCAACACAACCAACCTAGATCATCGTGCTTTTTTTGCCCACCTTGCGGGTGGTTTTTCATTTGATCACAAGATCAATCCACGTATTGCTCTTTTATACGACTACGCCAGCGGCGATAAAGACCCCACGGATTCATCCAATGAAAGGTTTGATACTCTCTTTGGCGCCCGCGCTTTTGAATACGGAAGCACAGGTATTTTTGGTTCATTTGCAAGAAGCAACGTACACGGACCTGGGCTCAAAGTATTTATCAAACCCATCAAAAATCTAAAAGTCAATCTTGGCTACCGCCCGTTTTGGTTGGCCTCTAAAAAAGATGCTTGGACAACAAGCGGATTGCAAGATATCACTGGAAATTCTGGAAGCTTTGTCGGTCACCTTCTTGAAACCAATGCGCAGTGGCAAATACTCCCTAAGAACATGTCTTTTCATACGGGGCTTGCCTTTCTTGTACCCGGCGAATTTATGAAAAATGTGCCGGGTGGATCCTCCGAGACCAGTACGTACGCATTCACATCTTTAGATTTTGCGTTGTAAATTGAGGTTTTATTCCGGTGCAAGTTGACGAGACCCTAGTATGAAGGTCCAGTCAGTTTGCCCCGGAATAATAATAATATTAAACAAATCCTTTTATCTTCGATCGCTGGTGATTTATGTAAAAAATCTCTCTTACAGCCTACTTCTGTGACCTACTAAAATTATGAGAGGCTTGCTGCAATTGCAGTTTTTTTCGGGAAACAAACAAACCCCAACCAACTGTCAGACTAATTGCACATGGAATCAAAAAGGCATAAAACTCGAATGCCGGAAATAAGTATGCACCAACAATACTGCCAAGAATAAATGTGCAAATCAGTTCTATTCGTATGCGGTTGATTTTTTTCTCGGATTGTTTTTTTCCTATAAAATATTTCGCCAAGCCAATGCCCAAGTCTGTGGTCAAGCCTGTCAAATGTGTTGTTCTGATGATGGAGTTGGAATAATTCGTAAAAAGGGCATTTTGACTTCCGCATGCAAAGGCCAGTATACACAACAACGTATACCCATGAAAATCATGCAGAGGCTTGCCAAACATTCCAAAAAAACCCCATGTTCCCACAACACTAAGACCGGCAAAACTCAAAGATAGAAACAAAAGGATATGAATATACACAGGTGGTTTATTTTGGATGGCTCTGCGTTCTGACATCGCACCACTAAAAACGGATCCCAACAGGAAAAACATCGGAACCGTCAAAAAATAGATACCATGAAGATATTGGTGATCATATACCGTCAGCGCCAAGTGCGCAGCATAGCCGGTAACATGTGATACAAAAACATGTACACATAACAGACCACCCACGTTGATAAAACCTCCCTGAAAAGCAAGGAGCATCCACGTGTATCGGTTCTGAGGAAGTAAGATTACATCCATAAATAATGCAAATATTCTAGTCCGAATCCTTGCTCACGTCTACAGGCTTTGTATCTTTGCTTTTTCATATTCTTATACCTCGAGAAGAAAAAACGCACCTAATTCGGGGGGGCTAACTGACATCACCTTAAAGCACTATATTAGGGTCAGGTCAGTTTGCCCCGGAATTTCAGAAATTATTGGCATAATTCTGTAAATGAACTGGGGTTATCGAGAATGGTCCATTTGTTATTTTTAATGCCGGACTCTGCAACAAAAACAGGTCCTTGGAACAGTTCTTTGGGGTGAAAAGCACAAATCCTTACAAGATCCGAAGGAGCAAGAACAAAACGGAAGTGTCTAGCAAACTCCCCCTCATGATGAAGAGTTTCAGAGGGGAGCCATGGGTGTTCTGTTAAATAGTAAAAATTTTCAGGTTCTACATTAGCCGCAAATACAACTCCATGGGCATTGGAATCGTGGATCCAGTAGTATTCACCCATTTCATCTGTGGGAGGTAAAGTGGCATACCCAGATAATAGTGTAGAATGCGGTCCGTAGATGACCTTCCCCTGGATATCTGTCGTTTTAAGTAATATCGTCATCATGGGAGGGATGCCAAGGTCAACCCATGCATGTAAAAATTTTGTAAAAAAAACATATTTTTGCATGACAGTACTAAACTTATGGGTATTAACCGATACATAGAATGCCCGAAGATTTTGGAGATCTTCTTTATAGTACTTGGTTTGTCCTTGTTCGCATATTTGTTTGTATTCGGTAGAAAAGTGGTCTGATCTAAATTGTTCAATGGCGTCCATATCAACAAAATTTTTAGATGATATGGTCGTTGGAAACCAAGCATCACGAAAGGGATAGCTCTTTTCTAGACACGCACCAAATCGTTTTGCAATATGGACAAAGCCCATTTTGTTCTTACCCGGTTGGAACGCATCACTAAAAAATGTACTATCTAGCGATTCAAAGTTTTTGTCCAACCAATATTTAGCGGAAAAATCAACCTTGCTGTTTGTTTCACGGTAATATGCCGATTCAATCGCACCTTTGATGGAGAATAAGTAACAGAGAGGATCATTTTTCTGATCCGGTAAATTATCGGCAAAAATATCTGCATAAACGATGTCCCGCCCATCTACATTTTTTGTTTTGGTAAAAAACTGTTTTCGGGAAAGAACGGAAGCCAGTATGAGTAGTTCTTTTCTCTTTTGTTTGTCGGGCTCTTTGTTGATTTCACCCTCGACATAGCCGGATACACTTTCAATATCTTGAATCAGTAGCTTAATTCTGCTGTCATTACGGTATGTTTTCCAAAGGTTCCAAAC
Source organism: Deltaproteobacteria bacterium (assembly GCA_020441045.1). GTDB lineage: Bacteria > Bdellovibrionota_G > JALEGL01 > JALEGL01 > JAGRMV01 > JAGRMV01. The sequence goes on from JAGRMV010000008.1 coordinate 22,389, forward strand.
ATCAAGTTTTTCTTGCGCATATAGAGGCTGCATCAATGGGGCTGAGATAACAAGAAAAACAAACATGCATCCCCCTAGCGTTCTTAATATTTTTCCCATTACTTACCATATCATGCTACATTTTTGGTATACAAGTCAGTGATGATAGGGGGAACGTTAGTTCTGGTTACATTGTGCCACTTTATTATTCCGGGGACAGTCGAGAGCGCGGGGCACTACCTGTTTTTGTAAGCACAGGTAAAAAGTTTTGTGCAATGGTTTATGGATTGGGTTTTGAATTCGGGGGCTAACCGACATAACCTTAACGAACTATATTAGGGTCAGGTCAGTTTGCCCCGGAATTTCAGAAATTTCCGGAAATCTACGATTCCGACAATGACCCCCGGATTGATTTGGATTTCAAATCGTAAACAAAAATAGATGCGGTAAGACCGTTAAAAGTTATTTCTTCTTCAAAGATGCCACCCAGTCTTTTAGCCAATGCTACTGATCTTTGATTGTCATTTAGAATGAGACTGATCAACCTTTGCCACCCCAATTCTTTTTTCACCATATCCATAATTGTTGTAGCTGCTTCAGTTGCATAACCTTTGCACCAAAACTTCCTTCGAATCGCCCACTTCATTTCTGGTTCCGGCCAATCATTTGGATACCAAAGGCCAACTGGACCTAATAAATCTCCCGTATTTTTTTCTACAATCGCATAGGGACCATACTTTCGAATCCGCCAGTGACCTAAATACAAACACAGCTTATGGCGCCAAACTTCACGTTCATTAAGGATCTTCCCTCCTACATATTCAACTGATTTTTCATCTTGGAAAAAGTCGAGCAAACTCAAAAAATCTTCTTCACAAAACATACGAAAATAAAGTCTTTCAGACTCTAATTCTGTAGGTATTATATATCTATCAGACATAAAAATGACTTACAGTGAAAACCAAACAACAGCAAACAAACCTTGATATTGCTCTTCCTTTTCCTCTAAGAATTCTGGACTTCTCATGACGCAACCAATTACGATTCAGTCGACTGTCCCCGGAATTAATGTTATAACTATGGAATGTTCATTAGATGTTTAATTATCTGTATGTTTTTGGTAATTCCTGCAAAACATTCCTATGCAGGTATACCTGTAGACTGTTTATGTGAGCTTTTTGTTATAGATGAGGCTGAGGGTAAAAAGCTATCTCTATATTCAGCCAAGATAAATGAATGGAACGATTGTAAAATTCCCGAAGGTGATGAGAAAGAAGTAGGCTATTTATCCTACAAAAATTGTAAAAAGAACATTCAAGAAAATGTTTCTGAGATTCCATCATATTCATTCATTCAAATGCAGAGAATACATTTCCCAAATATAAAAATAGATATCAATAATTAAAACCTGTTTTGGTAAATCTAAAGTAAAATATAAAATTTTCGCCTAACTAGTACTTCGGGAACTAACTGACATAACCTTATATTACGGTCAGGTCAGGTAGCACCGGAATTGTACAGCAATTTCATGCTAGCCTCTCTTGACGCACTAAATTATAATTCAGTCGACTGTCCCCGGAATTAAGTGACGCATAAAATCATGGTCCAGTTACATGGCCTCGGATTTCCGGAATTAAAACGCCAATACTTCCTGACACATCAAATCACGATTCCGGTATCCGACCCCAGATTTCATGGCGGTTCTGTGCAACCTAACTAAAGCTATTTCGATTCCGGTATCTGACCCCGGAATTAATTTTACTTAATTTTGTTAAGATATTGTTTGTAACAAGAAATTTTGGAATCGTTTGTCCCACTCGATGCACATTTATTTTTAATATCATTTAATATCGCGAAGTTCATCTCTACAATAGCTTCTTCATAGCAAGCAAGTTGCAGGCTTTTTCTAAAAGCAAACATTTGATTCTCTACTTCATTACCATTATATTCAGTACCGTCAACTACACCATAGGAACCACAACTTTCATAGATGATCTTTTCGTATCGACTGTTTTTTTGAATCATATTTATTCCACGTAGCATGCAGCGGTGATCCAATATTTCTCCAATCGCAGGTTTAACGTCTTCAAAAAGTATGCTTTCATCCTCGGGTGCCTGCACCACGAGATAAATCAAAACGTCAGAATTTTTAGAATTATTTACAGTTGCATATTGGTCACACATGTTGATAACCAAATCCATTTTCAAAGGCGGTCCAGCAAAAACGCTGCAATACAGTCCAACGACAAAAACAAATAAGGATTTTTTCATATACATTGTGTTATATAAACAGTGTTTTATGTCAAATTTATTATACATGCAAATCGAGGGATAAGTACTTAGACCGCAACACAGAAGATAGGAATTCATTCCGGGGACAGTAGACTGAATTGCAATATTGCTAATTCCGGGGTCGTATACCGTAACCCTGATTTTGCGCGTTATACTTTTGAATGTTTATTTGGACCAGATTTTCTAGGCCTTAGGCTTCTTCCAGTCAATCTCTCTAATTTTTCAATAAATGAATCACCTCCCAGAGGTCTACCACTTTGAACTCTTGTCTCAATTAAGGCAGATAGATCCTTTTCATCCTTGATTCCATCTTCTACAAAATTTCTCCACTCTTGAGCTGTAAAATCTATATATGGGTCCCTCATAACTGGATCATGTAAGCACTTCCCTAGATGAAAACCTGCGCTACTATACGGATAATCTCCAAAGTGATTGACCATTTTCGCTTTTACGGGATTTAGCTCAATGTACCTTGCTGTTTCAACTGTATGTTTCTCATCCATGGGACACGAAAAGTACTTTCCATGCCAAAGACATCCCCTCCATCCCTCTCGAAAATTGATCATTCGAGTATAAGCTCTCTGAACATCAACCATCATTTGACTCATAGAATTTTCATCCGGTGGAATTGCTATCAAATGAAAATGATTGGTCATCAAACAATAGGATACAATTTGCACTTCATAGATTCTTGAAAATAGAGATAGCATCTCAAGGTAGTACTGGTAGTCAGTCTCTTGAAAAAATACATCTTGTCTTCGATTACCTCTATTTACAATATGATGAGGATATTCTGGGATAACAACTCTGGGCATTCTTGGCATACACTCTCACAAGCAATATAAATGCCAATACTTCCCGACACATCAAATCACGATTCCGGTATCCGACCCCGGAATTAAAAATGGAGAAACACCATTCGTCTTAATAAGTAGAATTATCCAAATAATAACTAAATCAAACCAGGTTTTGTTTCGTATAGATTCACAACAAATTACATATGAAAAAAGCAATGTGATTACGTCTAATTTGTGGAATTCTATTGAAATAAAACCTGATCAAAGAATTTTTTTACCTCAAGATAAAAAAAAAGATGATAATCAACAAATAGTGCTAGAACCTGTAAAAGGAGGTTCCGGTATCATAATAAGAGATTATGGTCTGGTAAGAACATCATACCTAATAGGAGAATATATAGGATCATTAATTTCTGCTATCGTATTTGGAATATTATTTTCACTAATACTAATGAAAATAAAAGTACCTCCTCTACTATCTTTGTTCAGTGCG
>JAGRMV010000089.1:0-1893 GCA_020441045.1 Deltaproteobacteria bacterium
CCACCTCTGACAAAATGGCCATGAACATCTTTGAAATCAGTATTTACAACGCTGAACAGCTACGGGTTCTCATGCATCATATTGAAGGACTCGATGGGATTATCAGTGTCGAACGAGCCAAACCTTCACTGTGATTTTGCATATTATAGAAGCCATGATTTAACACTATAGTCATTGTTTTTTTTATTTTTGATACCTGTTTTGTAGCAATGAGCACAAGGATGGGGAAACCATATAAGGACTTGCGTAAGCTGTCGAATATGACTTCCCCATCCTTGTGCGGTCTTGAATAAGAATTAAATAGAACAATCAGGACATAAACTGAGCCAACTGATCCCCTGTAAGGATTTGACCGTCTAAACCTATGGATGGGAAATTCGATTCATTGGCAACCCAGACATTTTTGAAATCTGTTTCAATAGGATTTCCGGCCAATCCAAATTTTTCATCTTGTACATGCTGATAAATAAATCCTTGTCGCATATCACCTGCAGGAGGAGACATCGATGGCATATATCCATGTACAAGCTCTACTTTTTCGGGTGTAAAAAATGGAATCAGCTGCTGCATGGTCTTAAAAATCTCATCATGAATTTTTTCTCTGGCCAGATCGACCTCATTCATAACAAAATACGTCGTTGCCAATAATGCGTAATCTTTTTCTAGTTGGCTTAGATAGGTTTTATAATTGACCGCTTGCTGATTGGGCACATACAACACATACCGTAATACACGGGGGATTTTTCTTTTTTCATCAGCGCTTGTCTCTATGGTTTTTGGAAAAATAACGCCTTGGGTTCGAATACCATAAGGAAGATAACTCTTATGAATTTTAAAAACAAAGTACAGTCTTTTGCCGATCGTCTTCATCTTTGGCATAGCTGTCAATGCTTGAATCTTTTTATCCTCAGGCTCATATGCAGTAAAACCCAATGGATTACCGTTGACAATAAGCTTACCAAACTCAACATCTTCAGTGGGGGCGCCGACTAGCTTAAAGCGGGAAATCTTATTGCCAGGATGATAAACCTTGGCGATTTTAGAAAACGTCTCAAAAGTTGCACCCTTTTCTTTTAGATATTGCATTAATTTTTGTTTTAAGCCGCGTACACCTAAGACAGAATAGTATCCGTCATCTTGTAAAAGGTGTGCAAGGTGCGTAAAGCGTGAGTGATTGGAAGAATCTGCCAAGCAGTATGAAAACACCAATTCTAATGATTTGATAAAATGCGTATACTCATTTCTTAGCCCGTAGTACGTCATCATCTGATGCATAGGTAGCATTTTGAGCATTTGCATCGATGTTTTTTGTTTTAATTGACTTTCCAAATCTTTTTGAAAAATAGATTTTTTCTCATAGACTTGTACTTCTCGGTGATAGATTTGATGAAATATTTTATAGTCTTTTTCCAAGTCACGGTGCAAAAGAGAATAAATCGTGGCATCAACATTTTCTCGCTCAAACTCTTTTTTTAGTTTTTGTGAATCTTTAAAAAAATTAATGCGCTTATTTTTACATATAAACTGCGCAGGAACGTCCAGTGGAACCAATTGCTGAATTTCGGTGGGGTGAAATCCCAAACGCTGCATCAGAGGTTTGACAAAAATACCTGATAAGAATTCACATATGACAGGATCAAATTGGGTATAGTCATAGTGTTCAATGAAATGAACACGCGCACCTTTACGCTGCAGAATTCTGCCAGCGATAAGTCCAGGAAGCTCTGTACCAACTACACATATGTCTTTATATGCTTTCATTTGTATTTGTCTTGATCAAAGACGCAATTGCTTTTTTATACACTTCATGTTCCAACCTGTGTACTCTATCCAACAGGCTTTGCAAAGTCTCTTTATCAGAAACCTCAAGCTCTTCTTGCAGGATAATTGGCC
>JAGRMV010000089.1:1909-8350 GCA_020441045.1 Deltaproteobacteria bacterium
ATGGACTGTTACACCAACCCTTTTTTCACCTGCAGCAAAGGCTCTGGCAACAGCATCAACACCTGGATAATGTGGCAACAATGACGGATGAATGTTGATTACTTTATCCTGAAAATGCGCTAAAAACGCTGGGGATAAAATGCGCATGTATCCACAAAGGATAACCCAGTCGATCCTATAGTTTTCTAGCGCAGCAATAACATCAAGATCAAATTGTTGCCGAGGCTTATAATGTGGAATGACAACTGTAGGTATATTTCTATGCTGCGCTTTGATGACACCTAATGCGCTCGGATTGTTGGAAAACACAACTGAAATTTGAGCATCAAGTTCATGATTTTCACACGCCTGTGCGATAGCTTCAAAATTTGAACCCGTCCCAGACAAAAATATAGCCAAATTCTTACGCATCCTATCGCAACCAATTCGTTATCAAATGGGGCATTATACCTACCGCAATAATCAAAAATGCCAAAAGAGATAACACCCACGGCTCACGACGCTTTACAACCGATGCAAAAACGGCTGATTTATCATAGGAAAAGAGCACCCCTATTATTTTTAACAAACCCGTGAGCAAAATAACATTTGCCAGTACTGCAAGTAGCACTAAATACACATTACCCTGTTCAATGACATGATAAAATAGTGAGAATAAGGCCATAAATCCACCCAAAGGGGGAATACCAGCCAACGAGAATAAACCAATGATCAAAATACTTGCAGTGACTGGACTTTTTGCTAGTACCCCTTTCAAGTAATCTAATGAGATCTCCCCAAAACGTTCTGTATGGGCCAATGTCATAAACAAAATGCATTGGGTAAACCCGTAGATACAAACATAGAAGAATAATACTTGAAAACATCGATGTACTGATAGCCCTGATGATGTTGATAAGAACATCAAAAGATACCCTACATATGTGACTGTAACATAACCCAAAAGCCTTTTTACATTACGTTGAGAGAAGCTCCCCAAACTCCCCCAATACATTGAAAGCACCGACAGCATCCCGATGGTCATTGCCCAACCTGACGTAGCAGGATTTATCGCATTCCATTGCCCAATAGTTACCTCCTGCATAAACCGCAACAAGAAACCTACCATGGCAATCATCGATGAGCTCGCAAGCCATGGATTGATCACTGCTGGCGCAGCCTCATACATATCAGGAGCAGAAAGGTGAAATGGGAAAGCACCAAGGCGAAACAGCAATGACCCAATCATCAAAGCCAATCCTAACCAAAAAGTTTTTGGCAGTGTCAGTGTCAATGGAGATTGGAATATGTTGTATATCTCTTGCATATTCAGACTTCCCGTTGAAGCCCAGACGAGACCGGCACCATACAAAAAAAGTGCTGAAGCAACTGCACCGATCAGATAACATTTAAAAGCAGCTTCACTACCCTTGACTTGATTATTTCCAACACCAATCAAAATATACTGAGGTAACCATAGTAGCTCTATACCAACAAAAGACATCGCTAAATGATTTGAAAAAATCATATATAAACCACCGCTAGCACTGATCAACAGCAAAGCTATTACTATGGAAGGTTTAACTAGAATTGTATTTGAATAAAATGGAACCACCCAGACATGCACCAAAAGCAAAAGAAGTAAAAGAACGCCAAACCATTGGCCGTATTTATCATAAAGGAGCACTCCCTTGATTGATTCAAAAGACACATCGAGCGCTACCATAGACAAAACTGCGGAAAAAACAAACGCACTGGCAATCAATATCACTTTCCATGGATTGGCAGGACTACGGAGTAATGAGATGATTAAAAGCAACAATGCTCCGATAAATAAAGACAAATATGGCATCAAGGTCGGCTCAATCATGTATCGCCTCTATCTGTGATACTTTCGGTTCAAGCCTGTGTACTTTTAGTAGAGAAAGCAGCGCTGACGGCTGAACCCCTAAATAGAAAATACATAATAACAAAGTGATCATTGGAATGAGCTTAGTCATCTGGTTAATTCTCATAGGATGCTGTTGTAGAACACGATTTCCACCAAAAAAAATGATTTCCAAAACATTGAATATACTTACAAACGTAAGAAGTAATGTCAGTGCCATGCCAAACAATAAAAAAGCCGGCAAGTCATAAACACCTGATTGATACGTACCGATAAAAATCAAAAGTTGTCCGACAAAACCACTCAAACCAGGTAAACCCAATATCGCAAAAAGAGAAAAAACGCATATAAACGTATATGCTGGGAACAAACGCGCCATTCCGGCATAACTGGACATATGAATTTCCTCTGGCCCCTGATCAGTAGCATCAGACACGAATATCAGTATGGCAATGGCCATACTATAAGAAATCCATTGAAAGATCGCTCCAGTAATAGCAATTTCATGAAAAGAAAAAAGCCCTACCACAACAAAGCCAGTATAACTAAGCGTCAAATAACCTAACCAGTTTATGAGACTTTTTTGACGCCACGCTAGTAACGCACCATAGACCATATTTATCACAGCAATGGTCAACACTGTCGGAGCAAAGACAAGCATGGCATCTGTAAACAAAGGCAAAGCAATGCGTACCAAACCAAAGGTTCCAGTCGTAATAAATAATGCCAGTAAAAAAACACGGCCTATCATCGATGATCTACTTAACAAACTCAAAAACCATGTATGCAATGGAACCAAAGGCATTCTAACAAAAAAAGCAACAAGTAGTGCTGCAAACATCCACTTCTGTTTTGTTATTGGAATCTTCATTTCAGCAAGATCAACAAGTGAAGTTGATAGACTTCCATGCTCTTGTTTGTACATGACAAGTAATGAAAGAAAACAAATGCCCAGCAAAAGCGAACTTGCAAAGCCCTGTACAAAAAATACTTTAGCCTCCTTCATTGTGTTTCTTTGAACATCAAAAACCATGACAAAAAACATTGCCACTAAAGATAGTAACCAAAAAATAAAGAACAAAAATAAATCGATGGCACAAAAAATACCAAGCAATGATGTTTGCAAGAGCATTATTGCAAAAACCAATGACTTCCCGCCTTTTTCTATACGATCTTTACATAAAAAAACGATAATCATCGATAAAAGAGAAGTTAATAATACCATGGCCAAACCAACACCATCGACACCAATGTGATAGAAAAGCCCATAGCTTCCCACCCATAGAAACCTTTCTTCCCATTGAAAAATGGTTGGGAGAAGAACATCAAAATGCATACACAAGAATAGGCCCATCAAAAATGATATAAACTGTACCAGCAAAGCAATTGCCCAGAGTGTTTTGTTATTTATTTTTGGTAAAAAAAGTACAAGTGCCCCGCAAAGCATGGGGAAAAAAATCTGTAAACTAAGAATGCTCACGGTCAATACCTCAATGAAAAAACCATCAAAAACACAATACCCAGCAAAATAAAAAAGATATAACTCTGTATAACACCAGTCGCAACCGACCTAATCCCATAACCGAATGATTGTAAAACAAAGGTAATTGCATCTCTGACGCCCTTGCTTAATAGCCATTCAAAAACATGCGCGATACTCGCCATTACCCGCATCAAGATAGATCCACCCGCAGTCATAAACCTATCGACATACCAATGCTTTTTTGCCCCGCACAGAAATGCATTGCGCTGCTCTTTTTCTATCATTTTACTTTTTTGCCCATAATATCTGATCGTCATCGCCACGATCAAAAACACCAAAAAAGTCACCCCCACTCCCAACTGGATTTCCGTTTTACTCAATAACAAATGTACATATTGAAACTGGGGCAAACTTTTTGTCAATACCTCATACATTGCAAAAACCAACCACCCCCCAAATAAGCTCATCATAGCCAATACCCAAAGAGGAATTAAAATCAATGTTGGCGACTCTCGGATTTTTTGGGTTTGCTCTAGAGAAAGTCGCGTATCTGATCCAAGCAAAGTAAGAACCATAAGACGCGTCATATAAACAACTGTAAGAACAGCAATCAAAATAAATAGGATAAAAACCCATTTTTCACCTGAAACCAAGACGTGATGAAATGCATTGTTCTTACTAAAGAAACCACTACTTACTGGTATGCCGATGATGGATACGTACCCACAGATCATTGTGATGGACGTAGCAATCATTCTTGTTTTTAAACCGCCCATCTTACGCAAATCAGATGTTTTGTGGACCCCCCGCACGATTGAACCTGCGCCTAATCCCAAAAGTACATGGACGCATGTACTGGTCAAAGCATAACAAACTCCAGCAGCATAAGAACCCATTCCGATCAATGTGACAGCACACCCTACATGCGTAATAACTGAATAAGCTACAACCTTCTTGATATCATATTGAAAAATCGCAACCAAAGCCCCAAACAACGCTGTCATCAAACCTATCCATAATGCAATATGGCTTACGATCGAAGTCGTCGCAAATAACTGTGCACAGCGCGAGATAGCATAAATACCGGTCATGCATGGTAAGATCACACCGAGAAGTACAAAAAAAGCTGTTGGCGCCTTTGCTGTCTGCGGAATGGAGATATACAGAGGGAAAAGTGCTGCTTTGGTCATACACGCTATAAATAGTAAAAGCGCCAACCCTTCCAACTTCCATACTGGATAATAGGAGGCATGCAAAACACCATTTGTTTGCAGTGGCGAAATAGTGGCAAATTCCAGTGTACCAAAAACTTGCACCCCAATTGCTATGAACATAACTAGAGCTGCATCACCAAGTCTGTGGGAGATAAATACATTTTTTTTAAAAAGAAATTTTTCATGATTTTCATATCCATATCCCATCAATAGAAAACCACATACACTTACGCCTTGCCATCCAACAAAAAACAAGTGCGTGCTACTTGCTGTCAGCAGGAGCAATACAAAGCCATAACACAAATGAAAGTAGGCCAAATACTTCACCCAGAGAGATGTCTTAGGCTGATCTCCCCAAGCATATAACTGCACAAAAAAACCTAAACCTGTCAATACGATGACAAAAAGAGAAGAAAGTGCATCCAAGTACAGCTTCAAATCAAATGTATATTCTCCAACCGATATCCAATGCCCCAACACATATGACAAAACCTCCCCTCTACCTAGGGTAGAAAAAGACAAAACAACAGCACAGAAAAAAGTTCCAGCCATGGCCAGAGATCCCCATATGGGTATCAACCGGCTACTCTGATGAGGAAAAAGCAAATACCGGGTGCCAAAAACGCCCGCAGTCACAAAAGGTACTAAAACCATCCAAACCAACATCTAAGCTATCCTTTTAGTTCCGTAAACTGCTTTACCTGCAAGGATGGTTTATGCACTTGCAATTTTAAGATGAGCATAACCCCGACACATCCTTGTACAAATGCAGTAGCTATGATTGCAAGCACAACACCTTGCCCGAGCATTTCACCAAAAGACTTTGCTACTGCGATCCACAACACCCCAACGGCCATAATGAGAAGCCCCATACAAACAAGCAATGTCAATGCATCCTTACGAACAAACAAACCGATAAGACCTAACAAAAAAATGGCGGCACTTAAGATCATGATATGTTCAAAAGGTATCATGATAAATCTCCACATTTTGTATTGTCCCGAATTAAAACGGGAACAGAGATAAGAAAAGCCAATATCAACGCCAAGAGTGCATACCAAAGATGACGTAAAGGTCCGAATAATACGTTAACCAAATGCCTGGCTGATCCAAATCCATGATCAATTTCTGCTGGCGAAAATGCTGGTACTTGCAAAAAAGGAAGTAATACAAACAACAGCCACCCGCCTAGAAGAAGGAATACTCCGACATGGAGAAAATGTTTGCTGTATGCATTTTTGTTTGGTTTAGGCAAAAAAACAATTGCTGTCACCCAATAAATGCTCACCAATAAGCAAAATAGCAACATGTAAATCACAGCAATCGCACTTGCCTGCAAAAGAACAAACAAAAGTGTAACTGTAAGCACGCATCCCAAAAAACAGAAAAGACTTGTAACAACTTTAGTTGAAAAAACTGCGCCTAGAGAAAAAAACAGGCATAAAATAGCTATCAAATAAAACAATTCAACGCGCACCTTACCACCATCCCTCCCCTAACTTATACCATCTTGATCACGACGATGTTTGCGGACAAATCACGCACACTTGGACCCTGATCAATTGTAAAAAAGATTCATAATTCTTTTGATTTCAATATGTTGCTATAATTGATCCAGACCAATGTCAATTTTTTAGCTGAGGCAAAAGCCGCCATGAGAAAATACATGCTTCAAATCATCCAAAAAAAGGTCGAATCCGGTACATATGTAGTCTGCAAATACGCTCCTCCTCTATGCACAGATTAAAAACAACATTGATTTGTATTCTGACGATTTTTGATTAAAATGTCGATATCATGGGTGAATTTGAGCCAAAATTTTTTGGACCATACTATCTTGTCAATCAAATTGGCAAAGGTGGAACTGCTGAAGTTTA
>JAGRMV010000090.1 GCA_020441045.1 Deltaproteobacteria bacterium
AAAGATTCTGGTTCTTCTCTTGTAGCTGCAAATGATGGTATTGTTGAGGAAGTTGATGCCAGCCGTATCGTGATCAAAACCAAGGGCACGGCCAAACAGGGCTCTCAAATCGATATTTATAGTTTGATTAAGTATCAAAGATCAAATCAGGGTTCTTGTATCAATCAACGCGTACTAGTCAAAAAAGGTGATGCAGTTAAACGCGGCGATGTTATCGCAGATGGTCCTTCTACATCAAAAGGTGAGTTGGCTTTAGGTCGTAACATGATCGTTGCTTTCATGCCATGGAATGGCTACAACTTCGAGGATTCGATTCTTCTCAATGAAAAATTGGTTGAAAACGATGTTTATACATCGGTTCATATTGAGTCATTTGAAGTAATGGCCCGTGATACCAAACTTGGAAAAGAAGAGCTCACCCGTGATATTCCGAACATGGGTGAAGAAGCGCTGAAAGATCTCGATGAGTCTGGGATCATTCGTATTGGGGCAGAAGTACGACCTGGCGATATTATGGTCGGTAAAATCACACCCAAAGGTGAAACGCAGCTTTCTCCAGAGGAGAAATTGCTTCGCGCAATATTTGGTGACAAAGCTGGTGATGTAAAAGATACCTCTTTGCGTGTTCCACCAAGTGTTTATGGTACAGTCATTGATGCGCATGTCTTCTGTCGTGATGGCGTGGAAAAGGATTTGCGACATAAAGAAATAGAAGAAGAGCAAATTCGAAACCTGCTTGAAGATCAAGAAGATCAAGTTCGTATCATCAGTCAGACCGCGTATGACAATATTCGCCGTTTGCTTAAAGGTAATTCGGTTACAAGCAATGTTGAAAATAAAACAGGTGAGACGATTGCGAAAAAAGGTGACAAGCTTACGGATGCGATTTTGCAAGATGTCCCGAATTTGCAACTGAAAAACATTTCAGTCAAAGATGGTAGTCAACTTGAAGATGAAGTGGCATTGATTTTGTCTCAACTAAAAGAGCAAATTCATTTTATTAAAAATGCATTCAGCGAAAAAATTGAAAAAATTCAAGCTGGAGATGAATTGCTTCCTGGTGTCATCAAGATGGTACGCGTCTTTGTTGCAACAAAACGTAAAATTTAAGTTGGTGATAAAATGGCTGGTCGTCACGGGAACAAAGGGGTTGTCTCTAAACTTGTCCCGGTTGAGGATATGCCATATCTTGAAGATGGTACCCCAGTTGATGTTGTATTGAATCCACTTGGTGTTCCATCACGGATGAATGTTGGACAAGTGCTTGAAGTGCATTTAGGTTGGGCAGGTCGCCGCTTGGGTGATCAAATCCAAAAAATGTGCGACGAAAAAGTTTCAGCAGACAAGATCAAGACCTATTTCAAAGGTGCATATAGCGATGATCTGCACGAATTGATTGACTCTTTATCTGATAAAGAGGTGCTCGATTGTGCGAAGCAGATTTCAAAAGAAGGTGTTCATATGGCAACGCCTGTATTTGATGGTGCGAACGATGGTGACATTAAAGAATTGCTCACTTTGGCCAAAGAAAAATCTTCTGGACAGTCTGTGCTGTACGACGGCAAAACCGGTGAGCGTTTTATGAACGATGTTACAGTTGGTATTATGTATATGCTCAAATTGCATCACTTGGTTGATGATAAAATTCATGCCAGATCAATCGGACCTTACTCGCTGGTCACACAACAACCACTTGGCGGTAAAGCTCAGTTTGGTGGACAGCGTTTGGGTGAGATGGAGGTATGGGCGCTCGAAGCATATGGTGCTGCGCACGCTCTACAAGAATTCCTCACGGTAAAATCGGACGATATCACTGGCCGTACCAATATGTACGAAGCGATTGTAAAAGGTGAAAGCCGGCTTGAGTGCGGTATCCCCGAATCCTTTAATGTTTTAACCAAAGAGTTGAAAGCATTAGGCTTGGATATCCGTTTGCTTGAAGGAAAAGATCTAGACGCAATGGTAAATAAAGTTGATGTTGCAGAAGATGCAGCATTATAACCTAATAAGAGAAAAAGAAGGAAAACCCCATGGAAAATATTTTCTCATTTTTTGAAAAGCCAAAAGACCCACTTTCGTTTGAAGCGATTTCAGTTGGTATTGCTTCACCTGAAAAAGTTATTGAGTGGTCGTTTGGTGAGATCAAAAAGCCAGAAACCATCAACTATAGAACATTTAAGCCTGAGCGTGATGGTTTATTCTGCGCCAAGACTTTTGGTCCGGTGAAAGATTATGAGTGTATTTGCGGAAAATACAAGCGTATGAAACACCGTGGGATCGTATGTGAAAAATGTGGGGTTGAAGTCATCGAATCCAAAGTAAGACGTGAGCGTATGGGGCACATTCAGCTTGCTTGCCCAGTTTCACATATTTGGTTTCTCAAATCTTTGCCAAGTCGAATCGGTAACTTGTTAGATGTTACGCTTAAAGACATGGAACGGGTTATTTACTTTGAAGCCTATATTGTAATTGAGCCTGGTGCAACTGACCTTGAGATTGGTCAGGTTTTATCTGAAGATCAATACTACGAAGCACTCGAAGCCTATGGTGAAGGTGCATTCGAAGCTGATATGGGCGCCGAATCAGTGCGTAAAATTCTTGAAGATCTTGATTTGGATGATCTTTCGCAACAAATTCGTGAAGATTCAAGTAAGACCAAGTCTGAAATCAAAAAGAAAAAATATGCAAAGCGCTTGAAAGTTGTGGAAGCGTTTCGGGAGTCAGGAAATAAACCAGAGTGGATGATTCTCTCTACCCTGCCAGTACTTCCTCCAGATTTGCGACCATTGGTTCCACTCGATGGTGGCCGTTTTGCTACTTCAGATTTAAATGATTTATATAGACGTGTGATCAATCGTAATAACCGGTTGAAACGTTTGATGGAACTTAATGCGCCGTCGATCATTGTTCGTAACGAAAAAAGAATGTTGCAAGAGGCAGTTGATGCTTTGTTTGATAACGGTCGCCGCGGCCGCGCCATTACGGGAACCAACAAACGTCCTTTGAAATCGTTGTCGGATATGATCAAAGGTAAACAAGGACGTTTCCGCCAAAATCTGCTCGGTAAGCGAGTCGATTATTCAGGTCGTTCCGTTATTGTTGTTGGTCCAGAACTGCGCTTGCACCAATGTGGTATTCCAAAAACCATGGCATTAGAGCTTTTTAAACCATTTATTTATAATAAACTTGAAGAGCGTGGCCTCGTGTCCACAATCAAAGCTGCAAAGAAAATGGTGGAAGACAAGGAAGAAGAAGTCTGGGATATTTTAGCTGAGGTTGTACGTGAACATCCAGTTATGCTTAACCGCGCACCGACGCTGCATAGATTAGGGATCCAGGCTTTTGAACCGATCCTCATCGAAGGTAAAGCAATTCAGCTGCATCCACTTGTCTGTACTGCATTCAATGCGGATTTTGATGGTGACCAAATGGCTGTGCATGTGCCGCTTTCTGTTGAAGCACAAGTAGAAGCGCGTGTGTTGATGATGTCAACCAATAACATTCTTTCACCGGCCAATGGTAAACCGGTGATTGTGCCTACACAAGATATTGTTTTGGGCTTGTATTATCTTACACGTGCAAAAATTGGTGGACGTGGTGAAGGAAAAATTTTCTCTTCTGCGCGTGAGGTGCGTATCGCTTTTGATGCTGACGAAGTAGATGTACATGCAAAAGTAAAAGTGCGTCTTGATGGTAAAATACATGATACTACAGTCGGACGTGTATTGTTTTACGATGTCGTGCCTTCGGAGATATCTTTTGCGGAAGTCAACCGTACAATGGATAAAAAGACATTGGCGGATTTGATTGATAAAGCCTATCGAATTTGTGCGCAAAAGAAGACGATTCTTTTGGCAGATTCTTTGAAAAATCTTGGGTATTCGTTCTCAACCAGAGCGGGAATTTCAATTTGTATGGATGATATGAAAATACCGTCCACCAAACAAAAACGTCTCGATGAAGCTTTTGAGTCTGTCAGCAAAATCGACCAGCAGTATAAAGATGGTTTGATTACTCACGGTGAGCGCTACAATAAAGTAGTTGATACTTGGGCACAGGTTTCTGAAGTCATTGCCAAAGAAATGATGAGTGAAATTGGTCAAGAGGAAGTCGTAACGGCCGACGGAAAGAAAGAAAAAGTAGCTTCTTTTAACTCTATCTACATGATGGCTGACTCGGGTGCTCGTGGATCTGCGCAGCAGCTTAGACAGTTGGCTGGTATGCGTGGTTTGATGGCCAAACCATCGGGTGAAATCATTGAAACCCCAATTACAGCGAACTTTAAAGAAGGTTTAACAGTACTACAGTACTTTATTTCCACACACGGTGCACGTAAAGGTTTGGCAGATACGGCGCTTAAAACAGCCAACTCTGGATACCTAACCCGACGTCTGGTAGATGTTGCGCAAGATGCGATTATCGCAGAGTACGACTGTAAAACATTGGATGGCATCCATGTGACTTCACTTGTTGAAGGTGGAGAAGTTGTTGAGCCAATTGGAGACCGTATTTTGGGACGTGTTGCCTTGGAAGATGTTATCGATCCAATCACAGGTGATGTGGTCATTCCAGCCAATGTTGAGATTGACGAAGATTATGTTGCCAAAGTTGAAGATGCCGGTATCGAAAAAGTTCGTATACGCTCTGTTCTGACTTGTCAGACCAAACGTGGCATTTGTACGCTATGTTATGGCCGTGACTTGTCACGTGGCCGCATGGTTAATATTGGTGAAACGGTGGGTGTTATTGCAGCGCAGTCGATTGGTGAGCCTGGAACGCAGCTTACGATGCGTACGTTCCACGTTGGTGGTACTGCTACCAGAATGGCAGAGCAATCTATGCTTGAAATTCGTAATGCAGGTACAGTCAAACTGATTGATGTGCGTACGGTAAAAAATGAATTCGGTACATGGACTGTAACCAACCGGAATGGTCAAATTGCCATTACGGATGCCTCTGGTCGTGAAAAAGAACGTTATGCAGTCACCTATGGTGCGCAACTGCGTTTTGAAGACGGAGCTGCTGTCAATGCTGGAGCTGTCGTAGCTGAGTGGGATCCGTATACGATTCCAATTATTACTGAGACCGGTGGTACAGTTAAATATGATGATTTGATTGAAGGCTCTACAGTTCAGGATCAAGTGGATGCTGTAACCGGACTTTCAAGTAAAGTGATTATCCAAGCCAGAGATGCAAAAATGCGTCCACGCGTGTCATTGCTTGATGAAAAAGGTGACGTGCTCAAGTTGCGTTCAGGCGCAAATGCCTCATACATGCTGCCTGTAGATGCGATTGTTGTGGTCTCCAACGGGGTTTCAGTACCTCCGGGTGGGATTATTGCAAAAATTCCACGTGAAACGACCAAAACCAAAGATATTACAGGTGGTTTGCCACGGGTTGCGGAGCTTTTTGAAGCACGTAAACCAAAAGAAATTGCTATCATCTCTGAGATTGATGGTGTTGTTTCTTATGGTGAAGACACCAAAGGTAAACGTAAAGTCATTGTTACCCCTGAAGTAGGTGAAGCCCGTGAGTATTTGATCCCGAAAGGAAAACATATTTCTGTGCTTGAAGGTGATTATTTGCGTGCTGGTGAACCTTTGATGGATGGAGCCTCTAACCCACATGATATTTTGCGTGTCTTGGGTGAAAAAGAGTTGGCCAAGTATTTGGTTGATGAGGTGCAAGAGGTTTATAGGTTACAAGGGGTAAAAATCAACGATAAGCACATTGAGACCATTGTTCGCCAGATGTTGCGTAAAGTTGAAGTGACCAACCCTGGCGATACTTCGTTCTTGGCAGGTGAAAACGTCGATAAAGCTGTCTTTATTGAAGAAAACGAAAAGGTGAAGAAACGCAAAGGCAAACCCGCTTCGGCTGCTCCGTTATTGCTAGGTATTACAAAAGCCTCGTTGTCAACGGAATCTTTCATCTCTGCGGCTTCCTTCCAGGAAACCACCAAGGTCTTTACCGAAGCTGCGATCAACGGAAAAATTGATCGTCTGCGCGGCCTTAAAGAAAACTTAGTCATGGGCCGTTTGATCCCAGCAGGAGCTGGTAATAAACATTACCGTGATCTAGGTCTTACGGTTCAAGGTGAAGAAGCTACCGAGGGTGATACAGGTTTGGGTGCTGATGAAGGTGTTGTTGTACCTTCGATTTCTCAGATCGAAGAAGTCACTGACAGAGCCTAAATAGTCATTTGTTATGTGTTTGCCCTATGCGACTGGGTCGGATAGGGCAATTACTCTTCTATATCATTGAGAAAATCAGCAGGGAGCACGCAATCTTCGATGAGTTTTTTATCGTTGACGGTTCTCCGCGCCGGTATAGTCTCACCTAAATAAACATCACCTTGTAGAGATCCTTCGCTGTCTTCGTATTCACAGGTGATATATTCGCATCTGTATTGCTTACGTTCTTTGGAAAGTGGAATACGTTTGATGGTCATTCCCAATTTACTTTCATCTTGAAGCGCAACTGCATTGATTTGAGTCTGATCTTTACTGTTTCGATACGGATTTTGGAGTGTTATTTTTATGCCAGTATTATTTTTCAATGGTTCTAAGGTGTACTCTTCCTGCTTCAATATCCTTGTATAATCATTTTGTAAGGTCATTGCTGTTCCAAATAGGGCTTGTTGAACTAGCCGATTCATCGTTATTTTATGCATTGCAAAAACACAATAAAATTGATCTCCTTTGTCAAAGCATGAAATGATATTGTTTACATAGCCTTGGGAATAAATATCTTTTGTCAGTAAATTGCCATCATAGGAGTAGTTTCGATTGCCGGTAAAATGCTTTTCGCCTTTTGCATTGGTTTCGTAGACAGCACCATCTTTGTTCTTCTCATTTTCATATTGTTGATAGGGGTTGCCTGTAACGGATGTATAAAATATTTTTGCACCATCGCCATAGAGGGAAAACACAAACCGTGTTTTTGTCATTTGAACTCGGATTTTTGATGATGTAGTATCATTTGCACGTGCAATTTGTATGAGTAATAGGGCGAATAATCCCCAAAGTATCGTATCAAAAAAGCGCTTCATTGTGTATGTCCCCCCAAATATTGATATATATACACCAAATTTACATGCATTGTCAAAGTCATGACATAAAAGGGCTTTGGGTGCGTGGGTGCTTTTTGAAACGTTGGATCATCTGCATTTTTGCGATAAATTGGGATTTATTCAGATGCCAAATAGAAAAAATCATCCATAGGTGATGATTTTTTATTCTATTTGACTTGACAGTTGGGTTGGGATTTTGTATGTTCCGTCATCTTGTTTTGGAGCCCGTGCATATGGGTTTTTGTTGCCAAGAAAGCTTAAGGTTTGTTTGATGCTGACGAATCGATCTCAAGCGGTGAAACATAGACACCTGGTCTTTTTGGATCCATCCGAGAAAACAGGTGAGTTAAAAGTACATTAAAACATAGTTAAGAGGTTTTTAATTTACGAGGAAACGTTCGACTAGAACGTAAGCTTAAGAAGGAATTTTTATGCCAACAATCAATCAATTAGTTCGCAAAGGGCGTAAGGCGCAAAAGAAAAAGACGCTTTCGCCAGCACTTGACAGCAGCTCACAAAAACGTGGGGTTTGTACCCGTGTTTATACAAGAACACCAAAGAAACCGAACTCGGCACTACGTAAAGTTGCGCGTGTTCGTTTGACCAATGGTCAAGATGTTACAGCTTATATCGGTGGTGAAGGTCATAATTTACAAGAGCACAGTGTTGTGTTGATTCGTGGTGGTCGTGTTAAAGATTTACCAGGTGTTCGTTATCATATTGTTCGTGGAACATTAGATACTGCCGGTGTAGAAGGACGTAAGCAAGGTCGTTCTAAATACGGTAGTAAAAATAAATAATTGAGAGTGAGAAAAAATGCCTAGAAGAAGAGTAGCAGACAAAAGGATTGCAATTCCAGATCCAAAGTTTAATGATCGATTGGTTTCTCGATTTGTCGGGTCACTGATGAAAGATGGAAAAAAATCTTTGGCGTATAATATTTTATACCGTTCTCTAGATAGCATCCTGTTAAGATTTTAAAAACTGCATTGGATAATGTGCGCCCATTGGTTGAAACCAAAAGTCGTCGTGTTGGTGGTGCCAACTATCAAGTGCCAGTTGAGGTCAACGCTGCACGTGGTGAGGCGTTGGGGATTCGCTGGATTCTAACATCTGCCAAGAGCCGTCCCGGTCGTTCGATGCAAGAGAAACTCACAAGTGAGTTGATTGATGCTTACAATAAGCGTGGTAGTGCAATTAAAAAACGTGAAGAAGTGCATAAGATGGCTG
>JAGRMV010000091.1 GCA_020441045.1 Deltaproteobacteria bacterium
TTGTTGGTAAAGGTAATACAAAGAATATGCCTGGGATATTCTAGACAAAGCTTATAGTCTTGGCATTGGCTTTTTACCTATGCGCATGGAGAGGCAGAAAAAATTCTCGGCCAATGGCTTTTATAAATGAAGTGTACCATTCGAGATAAGCTGATTAACAGTACAAAGGTAGGAAACCTCGTCACAGCATACCCAAATAGCGGTGGTTTATCGGCTCAGCATATCAAGGACAAATTCAACATAGTTTAGAGCGCGAAGGTTTACCATATGTAGATATTTATTTTATCCATATTCCGGACCCAAAACAAAAAGAGACTTTAGAAGCGCTTACAAAATGTATAGCGAAAAAAATTTAAACCAACATTCCATCTTATGGAATCAATAAAATATCTACTCTCCGACTGGTTGGACTGTCTTTTTCATACCCCTTAAATTCGGTCTGCACAATAAAATTTTTGGGAATCCCTCCTTCGATCAAAAAATTTGCGACTGCCTCGACCCGTTTGTAACTTAAATAGACCTGATGCTCATGAACCGTTAAACGATTCGTCTTATTTTGTTCGTCAAACTCACCAATACTTTTTAATATCGCAATGATCTCAGTGGTTTTCATAAATGTAGCCTTATTTGACAGTGAAGATGCATATCCCTTGAGAATAATTTTCATTTTTTCTGGCAGATTTTTGTCATAAAAATCAATAATATTTTCATTTAAATATTTTTGGGAACGCTCATCTAACTCGAATGATGATGGCTTAAAGTTGATTGCATAGTTCTGTCTATAATTCATGTTTGGTGATATCGCTCCAATGACAGGCTGCACTTCCTCTGGGTCGATTTCATCGTCCTTTTTTATAATGCTTTGAATATCCAAGCACGTATATGTAGGAAGCAAATGATCTTTACAGAATTGATCAAACAGATCTCGCTCCATACTGGATTTGAATGATTCAACGCATTTCTTACTTTTTCTCGAACAATTTCTTTCTGCGCTTCATCTGAGGAAATCAACAAAAACGACATAAGCTTTGCCATCTCATACAATGCAGTATGATCAAGTGCACTTGTAGGTGATCCTTTGCGGGCATCGTGAAACAGCCCCTGATAAAACAACTCGCTGCATGACGTACATTTTTGGGATAACGCTGCGTATGGGTCAAAATATTGATGAAAATATTTATGATCTTTAATATCTGCCATCGAATCATAGTCAGTCGGATCAATTGCCATATCTTCCAGACGTGCAATGAATAATGCATGCATCAAAAAAGTCGTAGTGTCTACGACATTTGTTTGAGGGATCCCCCAAAGAGAATGAATGACTGCATTTACAATAATACCATCGTTCTCATTCCCAATTACATAGTAGCGCGAAAGATGTATTAAGACTTTTTTATCGGAATCGTCAAAGGGTTCAAAATGAAGTTTGAGATACGTTGTGTGATCGGGTAGATCCTGCAATTTTTTGAAAAGTTCAGGGTTCCACTTCCAAATCGTTTGCATGGCGATAAGACTCAAACTGCAGTGCTTCTCTAACGGCAATAACTCAGTTTCAACATTTTCAATATTAAGGCCAAATGAAACCCGGATGTCCTTTTTTTCCACCCAATTTTTAAGTTCAATACACTTATCTGGTAGCTTCAAAGATGTGCTCGATTGAGCATGAGCATTTATACCAACTGAAGCAGAAAATAGAAAAACCCCCAAAAGAATATGAATCACGATACGCCCCCTTTTTTTCAACATAATCGGCGTATTATATCACAATTAAATGCATCACGTCAAACAAGCTATGATGCCTCCTGAAAAAAATAAATAACACAGCTATTTTAAGAAATCGTTTTAAGTATAGGAGCACAATATAACCCATATTGTTGAATCTACCCTCTATGGGTAACTCGAACAACACCTGCTTGCATACAGTAGTGTTTTATAAAAAGCCTAAATAGAAGCAATACGTATTTACTACAAGAAGTTAAAACGCAACAAAATGATTACTTAGGTAAACGTCTTGTACCTTTTACTTCTATTTCGCAGCTGCTTTGGTCGCTTTTTCTTTAGGTTCTTTGACTGTAAAAAAAACCTTTTTATCCGACTTATCCGTCACATCACCTTTTTTGACGTCGACCAAATGAATGACCTTTTTGATCATTCCTCTAATGCTTGCTGTATCATCGAGCACACGCGTACGGCCACGGTGAGTAAGACCCAAACCGTTCAAACTTTCTCTTTGCTTTGGAGTTGTCGCAATTTTACTACGAACCATGGTGACAGTAATTTTTTGCTTTGCCATATTATTTTTCCTCTTCTACGGGCTCTATTTTCTCAAAAGTATCTACTTCAATTTTACCACCGCGGGTAATAAAGATCTCTTGAGCATCGCGCAGCTCTTCCAAACAACGCATGGTCGCTTTAACCACATTATGTGGATTAGATGTTCCTAAAGATTTACTTAAAACGTTTTGCACTCCAGCAGCTTCTACTACCGCACGCACTGGTCCACCTGCGATAACACCCGTACCATCTGAAGCCGGCATTAGCAACACCATACCAGATCCATAAGAAGCCTGTACAGTTTGCGTAATGGTTCCTTTTTGTAAAGGTACTTTGATCAGTGCTCTTTTGGCTTGCGCTGCGCCTTTACGAATAGCTTCTGGCACTTCATTGGCTTTACCCAATCCAACCCCAACATGGCCTTGTTTATCGCCCGCGACCACAAGTGCAGAAAAACTAAAACGACGACCACCTTTTACAACTTTGGCTACGCGATTGATCTTGATCACATTTTCGGTCAAGGTCAGTTCATTTGGATTGATATTTTCTTTGATTGACATGTATTCTCCTTCAGAAACCCTAAAACTTCAAACCGTGTTTACGTGCAGCATCGGCCAATGCTTTGACTCTGCCATGATAAAGGTAGCCACCTCGATCAAAACAAACCTTTTCTACTTTGGCATCCAATGCCTTTTTTGCGATCATTTCACCGACATGCGCGGCAGCTTCCATATCAGAAGTTTTCTTGATCGAAACATTCTTACCCACAGTAGACGCGCTGGCAACGGTAGATGAAGTCTTATCATCAATAATCTGCGCATAAATGTGTTTATTGCTACGAAAGACTGTGAGACGAAGTAAATCTTTGTTTGCTTTTACACTTTTTCGAACCCTATTTTTACGGTTCTCTTTTGTTATATTTGCTTTTTTCATATTTTCCTCATTTAGCCTGCAGATTTACCTGCTTTACGACGGATTCTCTCATAGTCGTACTTGACGCCCTTGCCCTTGTATGGTTCTGGCGTTCTATAACTACGTATTTCAGCTGCGACTTGTCCAACAAGTTGCTTATCAGCTCCCTCAATCGTAATGGCATTGGTTTTACCATCTACTTGAATCATAATACCATCTGGAATGGGATGATTCACTACATGTGAAAAACCTAGGGACAATTCAATTTCTTGCCCTTTCACAGCAGCCCGATAACCAACGCCATTGACCTCTAAATTCTTTTTAAAACCTTCCGCACAACCATGCACCATGTTGGCAATAATGGTACGAGTTAAACCAAATTTTGAACGATCAATCACACCTTCTGCAATAGCACAGGTAATAGACGTATCATCCTTGGTCACAACGACGGATGAATCCACAACATGCTCTAAATTGCCTTTAGGTCCGGATACTTTCACAACAGGCATCTGAACATCTACCGAAACTCCACTTGGAATGGTTATAGGTTGTTTTCCAATTCGTGACATAGTCCTACTCCTTAACTTACCTGGCAAAGCAGCTCACCGCCGACATTTGCTTCTACAGCTTCACGATCCGTCAACACACCTTTTGATGTAGAAACAATCGTGGTCTGAAATGTTTTAAGGTTTTTCTCGAGCTCTTCGCGGTTCGCATATTTACGGCGCCCGGGAGTACTCATTCTTTTAATCCCTTGTATCACTGGAGTCATCGTAGAAGAATACCGCAAAGTGATATCGATCTGTTTTTTCATTTTTTGCTGCTCATCTGTTTTTACAGCATAGTCCGTGATAAAACCTTCTTGTTTAAGAATTTTTGCAATTCTTTCATTGGTTCCACTATGAAATGTCATCACTGAGCCTAGACGTGCGCGCTGCGCATTTCTAATGCGTGTCAAAAAATCTGCTATTGGATCTGTTAACATCTTATTCTCCTATTTACGAAACGGTAAACCCATTTCAGTTAAAAGCGCTTTTGCCTTTACGCTATCATCTGTGCTGGTCACAAACGTAATATTCATACCGAAAACCTTGTCAACTTTGTCAAAGTCAATCTCAGGGAAAATCAAATGCTCTTTGATTCCCAAGTTATAGTTTCCGTTTTTATCGAATCCTTTTGGTGAAATACCTTTAAAGTCACGCACACGTGGTAGTGAAACATGGACAAGTCGCTCAATAAACTCGTACATTTGGCTTCCACGAAGTGTTACCATACAACCAATTGGCATACCTTGTCGAAGTTTAAAGTTCGCAATAGCTTTTTTTGCACGAGTGATAACAGGTTTTTGACCTGTAATTTTTCCCAATTCTTCAACAGCCACCTGTATAACTTTGGGATCTTGGATCGCTCTGCCCAACCCGACATTGATCACAACTTTTTCTAATTGTGGTACAGCGTGAATATTCTTAATTGAAAGCTTTTCTTTCAATGCTGGAATAATTTTTTCTTTATTATGCGTTTGTAAGCTTGTTCCAATCATAGCTTAGTCCTTTTTAGCCGTTTTTTTGACCGGCTTCTTTTTTGTCTCTTCTTTTGTTGTTTTCTTGGCTGTTTTTTTGGTCACTTTTTTAGCAGGCTCCTTCTTTGCAGGCTTTTTGTCTACTGTAGCACTAACCAATTTAACATTCGACAAGTGAATAGGTGCTTCTTTATCAACGATACCCCCTTGAGGGTTTTCTTGAGAAGCCTTAGTATGTCTTTTGACCATGTTTACTTTTTCGACAAGACACATATTGGTTTTGGTAATGATCTTGGTAACCTTCCCTGTTTTACTTTTGGAACGTCCCGCAATTACTTCAACCATATCACCTTTTTTAATTGCTTTATTTGCTCTTATCATTTTCATCATAATACCTCAGGTGCAAGCGAGATAATTTTCATGAATTTCTTAGCTCGCAACTCCCTTGCCACAGGACCAAAAATACGTGTTCCAATAGGCTCTTTATCGTTATTGACCAATACGGCAGAGTTATCATCAAACCGGATATATGATCCATCTGCACGATTGATTTCTTTCTTTGTGCGTACAATCACAGCCTTTTTGACTTCACCCTTTTTGACTTTTGCATTCGGAATTGCTTCTTTGATTGCAATCACAATAACATCGCCAATAGTGGCATATCTTCTTTTTGATCCGCCTAATACTTTGATGCACTGAACACGTTTTGCACCAGAATTATCGGCAATATCTAACATGCTTTCTACTTGAATCATCTGATCTTCGCTTTCTCGATGGTTTCAACAACAACCCAACGTTTTGTTTTGCTCAAAGGACGAGACTGACGGATTTTAATGGTATCACCAATACCGCACTCATTTTTCTCATCATGGGCTTTAAATTTTTTCGAACGTACAATCACCTTTTCATATTGTGGATGACGCATACGTCGGTCTGCACGGACAACAACAGTTTTATCCATTTTGTCACTAATAACAGTTCCTATTAATACTTTTCTTAGTCTTTTTGTGGTTTCCATGATTTACTCCGCTGACACTTTCTCTTGAATCACCGATTGCAAACGAGCATACGCTTTCTTTGTTCTTCGATATGCACCTAAATCATCCAATTGGCCACTCTTATTTTTAAATCTCATCAAGGTTAGATCCTCTTGAATTTTTGTTTTTTGACTTTGAAGTTCTTCCAATTTCAAGCCACGAAAATCTTCTAACATTTCTTTTTTATGCTTTTTATCCATTACTATTCTCCACGCTGAATAAACTTGGTCGCCAAGGGCAATTTATGCGATGCCAAACGAAATGCTTCGCGCGCAACTTCTTCACTCACACCTTCAATTTCATATAACACACGGCCTGGCTTAATCACACATACCCAGTGATCTACCCCACCTTTACCTTTACCCATACGAACCTCAGCAGGTTTTCTGGTCACAGGTTTATCAGGGAAGATACGAATCCAAACTTTACCGGTACGTTTGATAAAACGAGTCATCGAAATACGAGCAGCTTCAATTTGACGTGAATTGATTCGCCCACATTCAGTTGCCTTCAAACCGAAATCACCAAATGCTAAAGAAGACCCGCGATACGCTTTGCCACGCATTCTTCCTTTTTGCTGCTTACGAAATTTTACCTTTGCTGGTTGTAACATAACCTACCCCATTCCTACTTGCGTAGATGATAGTGCTTTTCTACGTTCTTTGCTGGATTCAAACAAACCTCGATTGATCCAAACCTTTACACCAATAATGCCATACGTTGTTTTGGCCTCGGTTGTACCGTAATCAATATTGGCTTTAAGTGTGTGCAAAGGAACACTACCTTCCATATGCCATTCAGCTCGTGCAATATCAGCACCAGCCAAACGACCTGAAATACGAATCTTAACACCTTTGGCACCCAATTTCATGGAAGACTGTACGCCACGCTTCATAACGCGTCTAAAAGCCATACGTCTTTCTAATTGTTGCGCAATATTTTCAGCAACCAACTGCGCATCAAGCTCAGCTTTACGCACCTCTTTGATGTTCAATGCAACTTCGCGGTTGGTCACACGTTGCACGTATGCGCGAAGCGCATCAATACCTGCTCCGCGTTTCCCGATAATAATCCCAGGACGTGCAGAAAAAATATCCACCGTACATTTAGAAGCGGCGCGCGCAATCTCAATTTTAGAGATACCCGCGTGGTACAACTTCTTCTTTAAAAGCTTTTTAATCTTGATATCTTCATGCAAGTTTTTCGCGTAGTCTTTTTTATTGGCAAACCAACGCGTGTTCCAAGGACGAATAACGCCAACACGAAGACCGATAGGATTGATTTTTTGACCCATTATTTCTCTCCCAACACAATTGTTACATGACTGGTTCTTTTATTGATACGTGTAGCACGACCTTGCGCACGTGGTTTGAAGCGTTTTAAAACAGGTCCTTCATTGACCATAATTTCTTTCACAAACAAAACATCCGGATCGACTGTTCCAGATTGCGTTGCATTGGCAATCGCGCTATTAAGCAAAGCGCTTAAGTGGCGCGCCGCTTTTTTATCAGAAAATTGCAAGTCTGATTTGGCTTTATTTACATTTTTGCCACGAATAAGATCAGCAACCCATCTCGCTTTGCGAGGAGGAACGCGCAAGTGACGTAATTTTGCAGTTGATACAGCAGTCATTATTTACCAGCCTTTCTGTCACCAGAATGCATGTTGAATGTGCGAGTTAGTGCGAACTCGCCTAATTTATATCCCACCATATTTTCGGTCACAAAGATCGGTAGAAATTTACGACCATTATGAATGGCAAAAGTATATCCAACAAACTCAGGAACAATAGTCGAGCGGCGAGACCAAGTTTGGACAACTTGTTTTTTGCCACTCTCTTCCATAGCTTCTACCTTTTTCAAAAGGTATGGATCAACAAAAGGTCCTTTTTTTAAGCTTCTAGGCATTATTTCTTCTTCTTTCTTTCAACAATAAACTTATCTGAACGCTTATTACGTCTTGTTTTATAACCTTTGGTTGGGATACCCCAAGGTGTCACAGGGTGGCGTCCACCTTTAGATTTCCCTTCACCCCCACCGTGTGGGTGATCAACAGGGTTCATACAAGCTCCACGAACGCGAGGATTCTTGCCTAACCAACGGCTACGTCCAGCTTTCCCGATCTTGATATTTTCATGCTCAAGATTTGAAACCTGACCGATCGTAGCATAGCACTCTTGACGTACCTTACGAATCTCACCTGAAGGCAACTTAAATAGAACGTAGCCTGAATCACGAGAGACGATTTGGGCAGAAGTCCCTGCAGATCGAACCATGTTACCACCGGCACCAATTTTGGTTTCAATGTTATGAACCAAAGTTCCTGGAGGAATTTTGCCAATTTCAAGGGCATTACCTGGACGAATTTCAGCTTCCACACCGCTCATGACATCCATACCCACCAACAATTTATTTGGCGCTAGGATATAGCGTTTTTCACCATCTTTATAATTAAGAAGGGCGATACGGGCACTACGATTTGGATCATACTCAATGGTCGCAACTTTAGCTGGTA
>JAGRMV010000092.1 GCA_020441045.1 Deltaproteobacteria bacterium
ATGGTTGAGATCCTTGTGTCGATGATGAAGGATGTTGAGAGAGCAGGAATCTCCAACGAAGAAAAGCTCATATTAGGTACGGTATTAGAAAAGATGTATGGGGCTGTCGAAAGTCCAATATTGACAAACCTGTTGGAATGTATGGATATCTTGTACAAGCAAAAGGTAAAGAATCCCGATCAAATCAGAGAAGCCAAAGTCATTCTAAAATTATTTGATAAGCTTAAATTTTGGGCTTTTGGGACCTATCAGAATCTTTTTAACAAAGAGACATCCATACATATGGACTCCAAATTAATTGGTTTTGATCTCAATGGCATTCCGAAAGATGTTCGCCCTCATATTTTCCTTATTATCAACGCTTGGATCAGTCAGCTTGTCTTTAATGAGCCAGGCAAAAAATTGGTGGTATTTGATGAAGCCTGGGAAATGATTCACGATGGATCATCCATCATGGAAGGTTTGTATAGGAAAGGTCGTAAACATGATCTTTCAGTCATTTCAGCGACACAGTCCTATAATGATTTTCTTAGCTGCCCCATTGCAAGTGCGATACTGGCCAATTCGGATACCAAGTACATCCTTCAGGTGAAAGAATCTATTGATAAAATACAGCAGTCAATGGACCTCAACGATATTGATATGAATGCAATCCACTGCCTGACCCAAGTCAAAGGGGAGTACTCGGAAGTATTTATCAAATTTGGTAGCCAGAAGTTCGTATCAAGAATCGTTCCCTCCAGTCTCGAGTATTGGATGTCTACCACCCATCCTGATGATTTACAGGCTCAGATGGATTTTCAAAAAATTCATCCCAAGTATGAGAAAATTCGGGTGCTCACAGAACTTGCCCACCTTTATCCACATGGCACAGCTCTAAGAAAAAAGGAGACCAATGAAAATGCCAAAATGGCGTAGATTTTTAACTATTATATTTGTTGTTGTCATTTTGCTCGTGGCAGTGGATGCGTTTGCTCTTTTTGGCTTGGGCAAAAAGGTTTTTGATGGATCAACGATGATTCCCTACCTGAAAAGGCAATTGCAGGAGGCCAGAAAAACACTGAAAACCATGAATAAAACCCTTGGCGAGATCAGAAGTATGCGACGGGGTGCGGATAATATTAGGAGATATAATATTGAAAACCTTGACACCCCATATTTAGAGATCAAAAGAGAGGTCGAGGGTATTGAAAATGAGAGAGATATTCTGGAGCAGGGAGGAAGTAGCCATATTTACACTTATGATGATCTTCCACAGAGTTTGTTAGAGCTCTATAAAAAGAACGAACGCTTAAGAACGGAGGAAAAGAAAAGTCTTCAAGATCAAAAACGGGTTGCGAGAACAGGACGTTTAAATAGCGCCTATACAAATGAGCATCTGATTTCTGAAATAGAAAAAGATCAAAAGTTATTGAGAAGAAATAGCAATCATAGCCAGTCGATTGCTGAAAGTAGTAAAGTGACCAATGAAGGTATCCTCCTTCTGTTGGAAACAAATAAACACAATACAATGCTTCAAAATCAACAGCTTGATGTTCTTTCAACCATGTTGATGCGTGAAGTAGAGAAAGATGAAGAAAAACGTCTTTCAGAAAATATTGACGACCTTATCATCATCAACGCCAGGAGAAAAAAGTAGTGGGTGATGAATTATATAAAATAAGTGACTTCTATATTTTTATGGATCTTGTAGAGCCGGTAACAAGCGCGATCAATCAATATAGAGAAGCTTTTTTTGCGGTGGTTTTTGCAGGGGCAATATTGATCACATTCATTCGGTCATTCTCTGATGCCGAGACTCAATATACCCAAATATTGATTAGAGCCGTGATTGTGGGTGCGCTTCTTTTTTTTCTGGATAAGATATTTGTTAATCTATTTAAATATTGCTCCGAATTCGGCGATCAAATCATGTCGCCATCGGAGTATTTGGATTTTGTCGATCTTCCTTCTGTGCAGTACCTTAAAAGTACTTCTATCTTTGGAAAATTAATCAAAGGTCTAACTGTAGCTGTATTCTATCTGATCACACTCACGCACATCGTTGTGGTTAATATTTTGGAAGTTTACAGAGTATTCAAACTGATTTTTCTTTATGTCATTGCTCCGATTACGTTAATTATAAGTATATTGCCACAGCGAAAAGATAATACTGTTAATTTTATGGTGACAGTTTTTGAAGTATGCATGTGGAAGCCCGTGTCGGCGATTATTTTCAAAATTATGATGATCATCAATGTCCACTATTTGAATGTTTCATTTATGGGTGAGGGACAGGCAAATACAGAATTGCTATCGGGCAATTTTATTAAAACGGTTGTTTTTAGCGCTTTTGTGGTGGCTTTGACATTGGGTATTCCTCAAATCACACATTGGGTGATTACCAAAAGCTCAAACGCAACTGATGACATTATGCAAAGATCATTTGGGCATGTAAAGGACGCTGCCATTCTGACTGCTATAAGGTCCTATAGACTTCCGAGTGACGCTCAAAATATGAAAAACAGTATGGAAAAAATAGCGAGCAACACAAAAAAAAATTGGGGAAAGATTAAGGATAAATTCTGATGCACAGTGAAAAAAGGGAAATATTTTTGGATTTGAATAAAACTTTAAAATACTTTGTCATAACAATCGTATCTTTGGTGATCATCAATATCATTTCTTTAAGCCAGAATTTGCTGATCAATTCGAGACCTCCATATGTGATTCGGATCAATCCAGATGGGCAGGCGCAGGTTTTGTCAGATAACCATATCGAAGCTCTACCTGGAGAGAGAGAGGCTTTGTTTTTTAGCAAAGAATTTCTTATCCAATATATGGAGTATGACTATCAAACAGTCACCGAAACCCTTTCCATGTCGATGGTAAAAATGACCGATGAATTTAGGGAAGTGAATATGAGAGCGTGGAAAGAGAAAATACGTGAAATTGAGAGTCAAAAAATCAAAACAGTTTTATATTTTAAGGATTTGGCGGCCAATATAGACGAGAGGGGTGAATATATTGTCCATTTTCGATTGATGTCTGAAATGCTTTTGAAAGGTAAAAAAAGTTCGTTTAAGACCTATAAGGGCACCATTTACTTGAATTCTGTCGATAGAAGTGAATATAACCCCTTTGGGCTTGCCGTTCGTGATATGCAGGTAAGGCACTGGGAGGTCGAATTATGATATTTACCATAATAGTAATTTTGTGTATTATATGCGCATTAAAAGCGTATTTAACAGGTGAGGAAATCATTGACCAAAAAAAAGAAAAAAGCTGGAAGACCTTTGACTGGAAAAACGAAAAGAGTTCGGCAGAATTATACGTTTTCACCAGAATCTATCGATCTTTTCGAAAAAATACAGCAGCACTATACCAAAAAATACGGAACACATATTTCTATTTCTGGTTCTTTGGAGCTGATTGCCAAAAAATTCAACGAAGAAGAACTTGCAAAGGAAGACGAATCATCAGGCGAGGAATAGTAATTTACTTGGTGTTAATGTCGTTTGGTGCCTATGCACAAAACGTAGACATCAAATATGATCCTCTCAACAACAACCAATCACACCGGTTTAAAATTAGGCCAGGGTTTCCTTTAACGATTGATTTTCCTTATCCTATCAAGGATATATTGGCAGGAAACAGCGATGATTATGTCGTGATGAAGTTAAATGACAAAACAATTGGAATGAAACAAAAGCAACGCGACGAAGTTTCGTCTGGATTCACGGTAAGTTTTAAAAATGGTGATAAAATATCATTCTTACTGGATACAACCTATAGTAACGATTTTAATCTCAATGTGCATTTTTATGAGGGTAAACCTCCCAAAGGCACGAAGTTAGAACAAAAATCCAAAGAGCTCGAGTCAAAATTCCAACAGATGGTCAGTGAGTATCAAGACAGCTTCCAGGCAAAAATAGATCAGCACAATAATCACCATTTGCTCAAAAGGAGAAAAATGGTGAAAGTGAAGGGAGAAAAGACCTCTCATGGAATGTACTATCGTTCGAGAAATAAATTTATCGTTGGTGATAGGGTTTACTACGTGTTTGAAGTGACAAATCTCGCATATGAAAAAATAGATCCGCATGAAATCATTTTACAAAGCTTTGTTCTGAAAACAGGTCGTATGACGGAAGTTCGTCTGGTTGAGTCGGTAAAACAGTGTTCCAGCAATGTACTTAAAAAAGGGCAAACGACCGAATGTTCATTCGCCTATGATTACAACGCCACCAAGGACAAAAGGTTGATGGTTGAGATGGAAACACCCTCTCTCAAACAGTCTAGGCTGATCATTTTGAAGTAATGAAAGAAAAAAGCGCCATAGATGAACTTCGTGGGATGAAGTTCGAGAAAAAGGACATTATTGCTGGAAAGTATTTTGGCCTAGAAACGATTGGGATGGGTGCATCCGCAATGGTGGTCAAGGCATGGGATACTATCTTACAAAAATACGTTTGCTTGAAAATCGGCGCAAAACCTCAAGAAGGAGAGAAAAAAGAAGATCTATTCCATCGCTTTGAAAAAGAGTCTTTGATTCTAAGCTCTTTGAATCATCAGAATATTGTTCAATGTTATGATTTTACTGCCAAGGTCCCTGAAGGTGAGACCATTGCAGAAAAGCAGTCACCTGTGTTGGTGCTGCAATATATTGACGGGATTGATTTGTGGGTTTATCGGAGTGAATATGACATCAGCTATCCAAGAATTGTCAATATAGCAGTACAAATCGCGAGTGCTCTGGATCACGCCCATAATGTAGAACCGAGAGTTATTCATCGAGATATCAAAGCATCCAATATACTGATCAACGAGCAGGGACATATATCATTAGTCGATTTTGGGATTAGCAAGCTAGGCAAATCTTTGCAGACAACGATCCATAGAATCGGTACGAATGGCTTTATCGCGCCTGAAATCATACAACAGTTTGTGACACAAGATGGTGAAACAACATCAAAAGAAATTGATGCGAGGGTAGATTTATACTCCCTTGGATGTGTGCTTTATTTTTTGGTTACGGGTGAACTCCCGTATGGAAATCATAAAGATGAATATTTTCCAAAAGTGATCGATGACCTTAAAGGAAAAAAATACGTTCCAATCATAGAATATCGCGAAGATTGTCCCGACTCGATTATTGAGATGATTGAAAAACTGATGAGTTTTTCTCGTGAAGATAGGCATGAAAGCGCGGCTGACTTACTTGATCATCTCTATGGTATTGTTCGAGAAATAGGACCTCCGGAGACCAGATTGTTGGATTTTGAAGAACACAAAGCTCGTACTCCTATGGATGTTTTAGGCCAGGCATCAAAGTACAACAAATATGTTAACCAAAGTCATGGCAAAAGGATGAGCTTGTTGAGTAAGCTTGAGAGGCAACAAACTGAGAAAAAGGAACCTACTCAAGATGCATTCCCGCCAAAATTTAGCAAGAAGTTCAAAACTTGGCTTGGTGGATGTATGGCTTTGCTTGTAATCTTGATGATCGCTAATTTTCAGACTGGTAAACGGGGAAGTCCGGTACAAGAAACGACTAAAAAGCAACCAACTGAAGCGGTCACATTGATGGATAAACATACAATCAGCCCACAGGAAATCAAAAAAGAACTGGAAAAAACGCCTCTCAAAGCTATTACGCCAGACGTAAAGGAAAACAAAAAGGTATCCAAGCCAAGCAAAAGCAAGAAAAGAAATACTTATAGGCCCATCCCTAAAAAAACATACAAAAGTTATGGAGATACCTTGCTCGTTGGCGGAAATTCGGATTCTTCGTTTTCAAACAGAAAATTAGGGGTGGTCGAGTCCTCGAAATATTCCGCAATTCTTATGAGTAAAATCGTTACTACAGATCTGAGTGCTCCAGTCGTTGCAAAGCTTAACCAAGATATTATTGTTGATGGCAAAGTCATCATTCCTGAAGGTTCAAAAATTATTGGTCGTCCCAGGGGTACCTCGACGGAAAGAGTGCCGGTACGTTTTCACAAATTTATTGTCAAAGGTAGTAATAAAGAAATTTCTTTTAGTGGCATCGCTTTTGATGGCGAAGGGGCACCAGGAATAGTAGGGAAAATAGATCGGGAAAAAAGTAAAAAAGTGGCACGCGGTGGTGGTGATGTTTTTACCGGCGCAGGCGGCATCATTATCGACAATGTCACGGGAAATAGCATTGGCGGACGTATTCTCAATGATGCCGGTGACGAAGTGGTAGATCAAGTAGACGAAGAAATTCAATACTCAACCAAAAACCAAGTAGCTGTAGAGGTAGGTCAAGGCGCTTATTTTATGCTGTATATTTCAAAAAGTTTTTAAAAATTCCTCTCCTTCTTATTTTGGAAATCTAAGCCGTAAAAAGCTATGCCTGCAAAAAATCATTGATTTGACGAATAACCAGCTCAATATTTTTGACTGCATCCAATATGGGGTTGGTGTCTACAAACTTTTTCCAAGGTACTTGTAAATGTGCAATATCATTTTCAGATAGTGATATTTTCTGGGTAAGTGGAGTAGATCGTTGTGTAAATATCCTTTCGATATCTTGTTTGAGTTTATTTTTATTTAAGACATTTTCTTCAATCAGACGATGCATATCATAGTAATCACGCATTCTGCTGTTGGCTTTGCCTAACAGTACTGCCGGCTGAAATTTTTCAGCAAAAACTTGCTCAGGCGGATAGGCTAACAAGGTAAAATCTTCTCCAATCAAAGGAGTTTCTTTGTAGCGGAGTACTTGAACTTGCTGTTGGACTGGTACAACTTCATCTCCAAGCGCGAGATCCATCCAAACAGATCCTTTCATCTTTGCAAAAAGAAAATCGAGCCGTATTTGCAGACCTGGATAGGGCATACGAGGATGCTCCAAAATAGAGGTTTTAGGAGAAAGAAATTCAAAAGCATCTTGTAGATCTTTTCTTGCAATTTCTTCGATGATGACCGAAAGTTTTTGCATATCATTTGATATGTTCTGCAAAGAAAAATCGACATCACGCGTTCTTCTAGCCGAGCGAAGAAGCTGATACATAAGACTTCCACCCTTGAGTATGAAATGGCTACTCCACTGGCTTTGTGCAAGCCTTGCCAAAAAACGTTGCTCTCCCAATCTATTTAAAAGAAGCTGATGGGTCATATTATCTTCTTTGGCCAGCGTGAGGAGTTTGGCCTTGATGCTTTCTGTATTGATCATATTACACCGTCATAATGGTTTTGACTTGATTGTGAAGTGGCTTTTTTAGTTTTTCACTGTAGGTCAGAAGTTTATCCAGGTCAATTTTAGGCTGCTTGATGTAATTTTTAAGCGATTTGATGGCTAGATCTTCACCCAAGTATTTAAATGCGTCAACTATGGATTTTTCTTGATTGTAGATGCGTACCTTTCTATTGCCTATTGCATGGTCTTCAATGCCAAGTGAAAATGCAGCGCCTGAAAGTCTAATAATTTGGACATCCTTCTGGTTTTGAAACTTTTTACTGTGGGGAAGGGCAAAGCACAGATTCTTTTCTTCTTCATCAGTGAGCTCATGAAAAGTTAGAGCTGAGACCAAGGCTACAACAGCATCCTCGCATTGCACGGTGACAGAGAGATATTTTTTGAGCGAGTCAAAGGGGAGGTCAAGGTCACATGTATAGATACCTCTGGCGACACGATAGAGCCAGCCATCATGGACGGCTCTAGATAGAAACATGGCATTGATATCTAGCTTAGCGGCTTCCTGAGTGGTGATGATATGGTAATCATTTAGAAACCGAAGAATTTTTTCCTTCCGGGCCATGTACCCAATGTTATCATTTAACCCAACATACAGTCAATTGGGAAATATAATAACACTCCTGTGAGAATAATAATCAATCTTTCAAATTATCGGTATTTACATCGATATTTAATAAATAATGATGTAATATAAAAATATGCTAGCCATTGAAAAGATGAAAAATATGATCCAAGCGGGCCAGGTCTATGAATACAAAGACTTTGAACCGGTGAGTAAGGATTATAAGAGAAATACCGCCATTTTAATCAAAGAAGGGGTCTTGGTTCGGGTGCATCCAGGGATCTTTTTTGCCCCCAAAAAAGGGGCTTTATTCGGATCATTTCCGCCAGAACAAGAGCTTATCCATAGGTTTCTCAATGATGATCATTTTGTGATTTATAGCTTGAACCATTTTAATGGCCTGGGCTTGGGCACAACCCAGCTTTACAATAAAACGGTCGTATTCAACCGCAAACGGCATGGTGTATT
>JAGRMV010000093.1 GCA_020441045.1 Deltaproteobacteria bacterium
GCATTCATAATACGCTTCTTCCTTACTTTGTTTTGCCTTTGACTTCAGTTGGCAAAATGTTTTGTTCTTTTAGTAAATCTGGACGGTTTTGTAAAGTCCTAAAATGCGCTTGTTTTTCCCGCCATTTGGCGATTTTTTGATGATCTCCTTGCAATAGCACCTCAGGCACCATCATGCCACGAAATTCGCGAGGACGGGTAAATTGGGGGTATTTTAGTCCTCCAGACTGAATGGAGTCTTCTGATACCGACATGGCATCGCCAACGACCCCTGGTACAACCCTGGAAACGCTCTCCATAACCACCATGGCAGCCAACTCTCCCCCCGAGAGCACATAATTGCCAATAGATATGCATTGATCAACCCAACCTTCGATAAATCGCTCATCTACCCCTTCATAACGCCCACAAACCAAAATGATTTGTTGTAAATCTGCATGTGCTGATACGGCTCGATCTTGCTCCCAAACATGACCTTGCGGACTCATCAGCCAAACTTGGCTTTTCTCTAGTCGTGGAATCGATTCTATGGCAGCAACCAATGGTTCAATCTGTAAAAGCATCCCGGCTCCACCACCATAGGGCGTATCATCGACTGTCTTATGTTTATTGGTAGAAAAATTGCGAAGCTGATGCAAATGCAAAGACAGTTTTTTAGAATCGATAGCATTTTGCCATATTTTACTTACCGCCACCGCCCCAAAACATTCGGGAAACAATGTAACCACGTCAAATCTCATTGTAAAACTTCCGGCACAATCACTTCAATCCTGTTTTCATCCATCTTCACATCTAGCACATATTCATCAACAAAAGGGATCAACACTTCTTGTCCATCTTTGCCTTCAATGCAAAGCACATCATTGGCCCCGGTTGCGAGTACTTCTGTCACAACGCCAATCACGAGACCTTGCATGTTGACTACATCCAATCCAATCAAATCAACATGATAGTATTCATTATCATCTAGTTCTTGTAATTGCTCTCGCAGCACAAAAACTTTCTTACCTTTGAGTTTTTCGACCAGGTTAACATCCGCATGATCCCGAATCGTCAGAATATGTGATTTTTGATATGGAGCAAAGGACTCCACAATAAACGAAGCAGACTCGCCCTCGATATAAAAGAGCAAGTTTTTTTTGATCAACGTCGTGTCAGGGTTATAAAGATGCAACCGAATATGGCCTTTTAACCCACGAGGTTTACCGAGCACCCCTAAAAAAACTTTTTGATCTTGTTTCATATGGGTTCCTGGAGGACACCAGTGCGCCCTAGCACCAAATCAGCAAAACTATATCAATCAATGATTTCAAGCATGACACGCTTAGAGTCTTTGACCGCAGCTGCGCTAAGCAATGTACGAATCGCACGCGCTGTACGACCTTGCTTGCCAATAATTTTACCTAAATCTTCTTTATTTACACGAAGCTCGTATACACATGTTTGCTCACCGGCAATTTCATTGATATTGACATCATCAGGAAAATCAACAAGTTGTTTAATAATGAGTTCCAATAAATTTTTCATACCCGCATTCCAATCTTTGTTTTCTACTTTTGTAATGTAAGCGAAAAGACCTAAAAGACTTCTTAAGGTTTGTACGATGCTCTAAGAAAATGCTTTATGATGCTTTAGCAACACGATTGATGAGGGTTCTCACCGCATCAGAAGGTTTTGCACCTTTGGAAATCCAATAATCGATGCGGTCTTTTTTCAACGTACCGATCGCCTTTGGATCCTTTGGGTTGTAAACACCAACATTCTCAATAAAACGCCCATCACGTCGAGCGCGTGAATCTGCAACGACAACACGATACATAGGGGCTTTTTTCATACCTTTTCTTGTAAGACGAATTGTTACCATAGTTGGGCGTATGTATATGATTTTTGCACTAGATTCAACACTTTTCTCATCATGCGGGGGAGCCCCACAAAAACGCTTTAAAACTGCATACCACCACGACGAAGCCCCTTCATACCCATTTTAGAGAGTCTAGACATCATGGTCTTTGCCTGCATAAATTGCTTTAACATACGATTGACCTCAGCCACTGTAACTCCACTACCATTGGCGATACGCAGCCTTCTTGAGCCGTTGATTAA
Organism: Deltaproteobacteria bacterium; assembly: GCA_020441045.1. GTDB lineage: Bacteria > Bdellovibrionota_G > JALEGL01 > JALEGL01 > JAGRMV01 > JAGRMV01. The sequence goes on from JAGRMV010000093.1 coordinate 2,103, forward strand.
CTTAGGGTTTCTGCGTTCCTGCGGAGTCATCCCACAAATAATGGCTTGGGTTTTGGCCATTTCTTTTTCAGGCATACCACCGGCCAGGGCCTGCTTCATCTTCGCACCCCCCGGTAAAAACCCGACCAAATCTTGCATAGACCCCATTTTTTTCACAGATTCAAGCTGCTCCTGAAAATCATTCAAATCAAAAGTATTTTTACGAAGTTTTGCAGCCATTTTTTGGGCTTGCTTTTCGTCGATCGCTTTTTGGGCTCTTTCAACAAGCGAGACAATATCGCCCATCCCTAAAATTCGTGAAGCCAAACGATCCGGATGGACAAGCTCTAAATTCTCGATCTTCTCCCCCATGCCCAAAAACGCGATGGGTTTACCTGTTTGCTGTAACACTGATATGGCCGCGCCACCTCGTGCGTCGCCGTCCATTTTGGTCAAGACTACACTATCAAAGGCGACATGACGGTGAAATGTCTTGGCTACGGTCAATGCGTCTTGCCCTGCCATCGCATCTAGGGCATACAATACCCAGTTAGGCTGGGTTTTTTCTTGAATCAAAGCCAGTTCTTGCATCAATGGTTCATCAATAGCCAAACGTCCGGCTGTATCAAAGATAACCGTATCTGCTGCGATTTCTTGCTGCTTTACTTTTTTAAGTGCTTCAACACATACACTGGCTGGATTGGTTTGCTCGGAAGTAAAAACTTTTAAACCATGTTCTTCACCCAAGGATTGCAATTGCTCAACGGCTGCGGGACGTGATAAATCTGCTGGTACCAAAAGCGGCATTCTAGAACATTCATCACGAAGATATTTAGCTAGCTTTGCTGCCGTTGTTGTTTTTCCTGTACCTTGTAACCCCATCAACATAATCACGGTTGGGCGCCCTTTACCGGCAAATGGTATCTGAGGATTTTCAGATCCTAGAAGACGGACCAGCTCATCATTGAGAATTTTAATGAACTGTTGATCAGGGCTGACGCCGAGCAAAACTTCTTCACCCAAAGCTTTTGCCTTGATTGAATCGACCAACGACTGCACAACCGGATAAGAAACATCCGCCTCTAAAAGGCCCATTCGAACATCTTCGATGGCTTGAGAGATATTACTCTCAGTAATTTTACCTTTCCCGGATAAATTTTTTAATGAGCGGGATACTTTTTCTGATAAACGATCAAACATAGCGTGCAGGTTTATAATATAGCGAATAAGTAAAAGCAAGAAGCAATCAAGCTCATATACTGCTGACAGGCAAGTCATCACAACATTGATTTTCCATAGTCAACTACGCGATGATCCATTACAATGCTCATCATGCAAAATATCGAAAACATCGTCATGCAAAGTAGGGCTGCAACAAATTTTCTTGGCAATGACTTCACCATTTTTCGCATGGCCGGCGATGCTTCAAGCCGAGAGTATTTTAGGATTTTGTACCCAACCAAACAAACTTGCACCATGATGCTATTGCCGCAAGAGGCATCCTCACTTGCTGAAGAGTATGAGAGCAAAACAATACAGATGCAAGAGCTTCCCTTTCTTGATGTGCATCGACTCCTACAATCTAAAAACGTTCGTGTACCCGAAATTTATGCCGTTGATCTACCAAGCCGGATCATCTTGTTAGAAGATTTAGGCGATACCCCTTTGATAGAAAAATTATCCGATACTCCTGAAAGCTATCTCATGGCAGCATTAGAGCTACTGGCATGTGTTGTCAACCCTCATCCTGAAACGGACATGAGCTCGATCGCTTTCTCGCGAGCATTTGATCAAGACCTATATATGTGGGAATTTGAACACTATCTTGAATATGGCATTGAGAAAATCATCGAATACAAAGATACGGATGTCGCAAAAATCAGAGAGCTTTTTTTTGAAATTACACAAACGTACCTTTCATGGTCAACACATCTCACACATCGAGACTATCATTCGAAAAACATTCATGTGATTGACCATGACCAATTGGCTTTGATTGACTTTCAAGATGCTTTGCAAGGTCCGATTTATTATGATTTGGTTTCTCTCCTTAAAGATGCCTACACTACATTTGATCGCAGTCTGCAAGAGAAGCTTGTCACATCTTATCAATCGCTTTTAGATCCTTCCCTTGAAGATGCTTTGATATCACAAGATGAATTCCTGTTTCGTTTTGATTTGATGAGTTTGCACCGTAACCTAAAAGCAGCAGGAAGATTTGTTTATATTGATCAAGTCAAAAACAATCCCAATTACCTTAAAGATGTTCCCCAAGCTCTTCAGTACGCGATTGAAACACTCAATCTACATAGTCAACTCAAAGGTTTGAAAAACACATTACAGCCCTATCTACAAAAGCTCATCGAAGAAGTATAATGGCTGCGCAAATCAACAAGGGAAGTTCGCAATGAGTTTACAAGAAGGCATGTTTTTATGTGCAGGACTATCGACTCGGATGCGGCCGCTGACCGACCAAATCCCTAAAGTGTTGTTACCCTTAGGAACAAAAAACATCTTTTCTTGGACCATGCAGTATTTTTCCACACAACATATTGAAAGGGTTGCCGTAAATTTACATCACGGCGCCCAAGCTATGTACGACTTTCTCGACCAAAACGATTTTAAGCAGGAAATACATACATTTGAAGAAAGTACGATTCTGGGAACGGGTGGCGCCCTTAAAAATATGCAGAGCTTTGTCACCCAAGACCATTTCTTTGTTATGAATTGCGATATCATGACCGAGCTCGATTTACAGAAAATGTATCATTGGCATGTCAAAAACAACGCTATGGCGACCCTTTACATTGCCCCTGATCCGAGCCAAAAATATACAAAAATACATGCTGGAGCCAGCAAACAAATCACTAGTATTCTTAACGCCACACCTGATCACGAATATATGGGCATGTTTGGTGGCATCACCATTTTTTCCAAAAAAATCTTTACCCACATGCCCCTGCAAAAACAATTTTGCTTGGTTAGAGATTTGCTTGAGCCCCTATGCTTGAACAATGAAGCAATTTTTGCGTATCAAGACAGCTCAATCTGGATGGACACCGGCGAGATCGAACTGTATCAAAACACCATCAAAGCAATCACACAAAAGCCACTATCTTGGATGTAACGTTATAAATGAAAAAGTTAGCTTTTGGGTTTTACAAGTTCTGCCAAATCACCTGTGGCAAACATTTCACGAATAATATCGCAACCGCCAATAAATTGTTGATCAACATAAAGTTGTGGAATCGTCGGCCAGTTGGAGTACTCTTTGATACCTTCACGCACTTCCATATCTTCTAATACATTAAATGTTTCATAGGTCGCGCCAACCTCTTCCAAACACTGTACAGTTGCTCCAGAAAACCCACACATGGGCATCAACTTGCTCCCCTTCATAAAAAGGAAAATACGATTATTTTGAATCATCTCTTCGATACGTTGTTTGGTTTGCTCACTCATCTTGATACTCCTTGGGTTTCTTGGATTTTTTTCCACTGTTCTTCGGTATAGGTTTTTAAACTCAGTGCATGAATGGCACCACCCACATCTTTGCCTAGTACATCATAAATTTTACGATGTCTTTCTAGTGGGGACATTCCTTCAAAATCATCTGTTACAATAATCACTTGAAAGTGATCTGATGTACCTGTTAAATCATCGACAGCAATCTTTGCTGAGGGCATCGCATCGGCGATAGTTGACTGAATTTTTTCTTTTGACCACATAGACCAAGGGTTATAGCACCGAATTTTTTGTTTCTCAAGTAGACATCCCGCAAGTTCTTCCTCTATTTTAAAACGCCATTATTAAGCAAAGCTTTAAACGAATGATTTTTACTCGATCGCGTATCAAAAAATACAATATCAGCCTTGCCATCACCCGTTACATCTCCAATCCGGTACTTTTTTGCCAGATTGATAGGATATAATCCAGATGGAATAGCTGAAAAAACCTCTTCCTTGCCTGGCTTTTGCAATAAAAAAGTCAACTCTCTAGGATTGGTGGCGTACATGACATCTGGATATCCATCGCCATTAAAATCTCCTTGCAAAGTAGGCAAGATGCCATCAATAAAAAAATCTTTTAGACTAAAATCGAACAAAATTTCACGAGTTGCGTTGGCTTGCTTGAAATTATAATCGCTTTGCTGATCTAGTAATAAATGAATATCAAATGATACCAGCACTTGTTTTTTGGTCAGCGCCCGGATCATAGACCATACATTCAATACACTTGAAACAATCAAAAAATCTTGCTTACCGTTGCCTGTAAGATCTCTCACCAATGCACCCGAAATTTTTTTCTTGGAAAAAGGCACGAGTTTCTTTTTTTTAGGCAGCTTTCCATCTTTATTTGCCATATAATAATAGGATTCTGAACGGAAACTTGTTCCAACTCCTTGAAATTTATTGATCAAAAAATCTGTCAACCCATCCCCGTTAAGGTCGATAGGTTGATTGATCAAATAGTGCGTGCCATCGTCACGTTCTTGTTCTGATAAAATTCTAAAATAGTGCTTATCAACAGCATATCCTTGACTTGGAATCACAATATCAAGTTCATCCATCCATGGGGAGAACAAAACCTGCTTTTCCCCTCCCAAAGTCCCTGGAAACATTTGGGGATACCAAAAAACATTTTGAAACCAATAAGACATCTCAAACGGCAACAAATCGTATGAAGAGCGATAAAATGACTTTGGTGATAGTGCAACAAAAGATTCCTGTAAAAGCTCATTTCCAGAAATTTTAAATACCTGATATCCTGTTGCTGTCGGAATCCATACTTGTTGTTCTCCGTCAACCGCCAATACAGGTTGAAAAGGAATCGCTGTTGATTTTGCCCATGGCTCTGTCAAACTTTGTAACGGAAAATCCTTGCCCTGCTTCAGCAACCAGTTACCTGCCTTATACGGCACCACACTTACTTTATCTGGCATTACCAAAAGCAAATAAGACTGACCTTGCATGAGCAAAAAACCATAATAAATCGTTTCGGCCGGTATATTCACTTTAGAATGGAGAGCAAGCTTACTACCTGAGGTGTCCTGCTCAAAAACATGCAGCGTACCAACCCAGTTGGGGAAGCTGCCTTTTCTGGCATAGACGACTATTTCTAGGCTCTCATCGTTGGTCACTTGTTCAAGAGTCAAGTGGCGTATGCGTCCGTCAGTCTTCAACAATTGCTGATCAAACAAACTCTGCTGAGCATCGATCATCGTTTGCGCTGAAACAAAAGGTGAGATACAAAGGAGGCAAGAAAGAACAATTTTCACATGTGCAATGTAGAACAAAAAATCAATAAAATCAAAACCGAAGTAGAAAACTATTTTGGCACAAAACTTCCGAAGAAAAAAATTTTAACAGTCACACCGCGGCCCATTGCATCTTTCATCGACCATACGATCCTGCAGCCCACAACCACCAAAAAAGATGTTTTACGTATCTGTAAGGAAGCCAAAGAGCATCAGTTCAAGGCTGTATGTATCCCACCGAGATTTGTTAGTGTTGCCCAAAAAAATCTTTGGGAAACCAATATTGATATTGCAACGGTTATTGGCTTTCCTCTAGGCTACAATAAGTCAAGCATCAAGCGTCAAGAAACAGCAAAAGCTGTTGACAGTGGTGCAACAGAAATTGATATGGTTCTGCCTTTGGGCGCGCTCACCGATAAAAACTGGAAAGTGGTACGCAAAGACATCCAGTTTGTCGTTGATGGAGCCAGTGGGGTGCCTGTCAAAGTCATATTAGAAACGGGCCTTTTAAGCGCGGAGCAGATTATCGCGGGTTGTTTTATTGCCCTGATGTCACGCGCGCAATTTGTCAAAACCTCAACTGGGTTTGGACCACGTGGTGCAAGTATAGAAGACATAAAAATCATGCATGCATGTGTCGGTGATCAAATGGGAATTAAAGCAAGTGGCGGCATCAAGGACTACACAACCGCAATGCAGATGATCGAAGCTGGTGCAACTCGTATTGGCACAAGCTCCGGCGTTGCTATTGTCGCATCACAATCATAAAAACCGTACTTGCCCTATATCAATCGAACGCCTTACCTGGCTTTGCAAACAATTGTAGTGTAGATAGGCACATATGTATG
>JAGRMV010000094.1 GCA_020441045.1 Deltaproteobacteria bacterium
GGCATTTGTCTATACATCCAGCGTACTTGCGCAGCTGACGCTGGATGTATAGACAAATGCCAGTGGTCGCCATGCAAAGCGGAACCAGATAGATGAAGCCGATCCTAAAAAATCAACAATGTGGTTCTAAACTTACGATAACTTGTTGCAAATCTGGCGTATTTGCCAGCATTTGATCGATCAGCGTTTTGATATGATGCGCATGATTGCCACCAACAATTAGATTGAGTACCGTTTGATATTCGATTGAACTTCCCTGCTCATACATCAACGTCAAAATCTTCTTCACATGTTGCACCATCACGTCATTACGATAGGCAATGCCAAAAACACCGGCATAGAGAAAACTTTTGGGATAGTTTCTTTCGATGTCATTACGAAGAGGACTGCGAGCATAGTTCAACAAGCTCGACCAAGAAACATTTTCATCTCTCCAGTTGGTCGTATATTGATTGGCTTGAAGTTGATCGATATAATCTTTATGCAAAACATCTGTAAAATAACCCGACTGCCCTTTGTACTTCTTCAATGCAGCTAAATATGCTCCCTTATACTCACGATCTAACGCTTGCAGCAGCTCATCGGTCGCTTTTGCAAGCTGCGACATAAACAGCTTGGCAAACTGCAAACTGTTATTTTGCGCCTGTTTTTTAAGATTGGATAGCAGCGTTTGTTTAAATGTTTGCGGCGTCGCATACTCGGAAATCTCACATAGCGTAACATATTGATTGCCCGGATTTTGATAGGCACAAAAACTCTGTAAAAAAGAAGCCCGCGCTCCGGCACTGACTTGCCCCAAAGAAGCCATTGTCGTAATCATCGCATCGTTTGTCACCACGCGCAATCGTTCAGGAAGAATGAACTTTTCTTCATACATCTGAACTATTCTTGCGACATAAAGGTGCGCAAAAGCAATCGAGCCAAAGGCATGAACCTGTTTGCGCTCCAGACCAAAAAGATTTTTTTGAGAGAGGAAATCCATCGTAGATATACCGGTAAACTCCATCGACCACTTCGGGCGCCCGGTTGCATGATCAGCTTTGTCAAAAAAGCTATTCTCCACCGCAGTCACCGCATGATCACACAAGGAGTCGTTGACTTTAAGTTTAGCCTGCTGCTGACAAGCACTCGTATTATGATCCTCAGGATAGATATAAATGTGAATATCTCTACGCAGATCTTCATCTACCTGCAGCTCACTTGACGCCTGCAATAAACCTGGCAGTAATACCAACACAACAAGCACCTGGACAAAACGTGTATGAAATATCTTATTTACAAAATCAATCATTCCCCCACCCTTTTTTAAACAGTGAATTTCTGAACACTTTATTGACGCCACCATACCTACCTAGCTCTTATCTTGTCAAGTGCAGGATCCACAGCACGTAGATAGACTCCTTCTGGCCCCAAAGCAGATGCAAGACCAGGCCATGATCATACATCGGTATTGACTTGTTTGAGTATGCTATGTTAGGTGCAAAGATCCACAAAGGGGGTAATGCAATGACGCTTTTTCATCATAGGATTGTAAGGTTTACAGGATCTATTTTTATAACTGCAATGGTGGCCTTCCAAGCCCATGCAGTGACCGTAAATTTGTATCCAGAAATAAATCATTACTCAAAGCAATGCACGACACAACGCAATCAACTGATCAATGCGGCATTATCAGATGAGCACAATACATATGTTGGTATAGAAGGGATTGATTGGGATGAAAATACCGCTATCGCCCTTGATACACAGCTCGATCCAAATGTATCCCAGGGTATTGACCTAGAAAAGTTTGGTCTGGACGTACAAAAGCCGATTGCGGACTCCCATATTTTTGGATTGGAAAATCCATGGATTTACTTTTTGGGGTTGGCCCATACGCATTATCTCGTCATGCATTTTGCTGCTTTTGCAATTACAATAACTGAAGGCCAACAAAAAGATCACCACCTTACTTTTATGCAAGCTTCCGTCGATTTTTGCGCAACCATACAAAACGCAAATTTAACAGGTGTGTATAATGCCATACAGCCGCATTGCGATTCAATTGCAATACTCCTCAAGCAAGCAAACAACGATATAAATATGATTGACCAGCATTATACAACGTATTTCAATGCGTATATGGCTATACTTGGTCTCGCACCAAATACGCTGTATTTTACCGAATACAAAGCCTATCAAAAAATCGGCAAACCCAAACCCGTATACGACACTTCCGAAATACAAGATGCTGTTACCGAATATGAACGTTGGAACAAACCCACCCCCATTTATAGTCTACTCAAGGAAAGCCAACCGAATATCATCAACGAATACGTTAGTGCAATCGACCTCCATCGAACACCTTTCCAAGCCGATAACATCGCGCGCTTTACGAAAATTGTGTCACAAAAAGATCCCGAAGCCTCCATTGACATCATCATCGGCATCGGCCACGCTGACCACATCCAAGCTCAGTTAGAAGAAGCCAAGATCACAGTAAGCCAAAAACCTGCCTGTAAAGAAGAAACAAAAGATTAATATCTTCTACCACCATCAAATCGTATGAGCATTTGTTTTGTATTGCATCCGGCGTACTTGCACAGCTGACGCTGGATGCAATACAAAACAAATGCGGTCGCCACTGATCGCTTGATCTATTTTCGCTGCCAAATTACGGCATCTGATGCGTCAACACTTCTCGTGGTTTGCCCACTTCACCAGGGGCGAGAAAACCATCATCCTCCATGCGCTCAACAAGTCGAGCCGCACGATTGTAGCCAATACGCAACCGTCGTTGGATATACGAAATCGAAGCCACTTGCCGCTCTTTGACAATCTCCAAAGCTTGCCGATACATTTCATCCTCTTCTGGATCATCACTGCTGGCAATGCCACCTTCTTCAGTGGTGGGTTTTAAAATCTCTTCGTTGTACTCCGGTTTGGCTTGCTCTTTCCAAAAGTTCGTAATACGCGCCACTTCATCATCAGAGATAAACGAGCCATGCAAACGCTGAATTTTGCTGGTCCCCGGTGGCATATAAAGCATATCTCCTGCACCAAGCAGCTGCTCAGCTCCATTACCATCGAGAATGGTACGCGAATCAATTTTGCTCGAAACCTTAAACGCAATCCGTGATGGCATATTGGCTTTGATGATACCGGTGATAACATCAACCGATGGGCGCTGCGTCGCCAGCAGCAAATGAATACCTGAAGCACGTGCCATTTGTGCCAGGCGAATGATCGAATCTTCGACATCTTTACTGGCCACCATCATCAAGTCAGCCAGCTCATCGATGACAATCATGATAAACGGCATACGCCCTTCATGGGTTTCTGGTTTGACTTCCATGTTTTCTTCATAGGAGGCACGTGGATGCTTTTGCATGTGGTTTTCGACTTTGGCATTGTAGCCTTCGATATTGCGCACGCCCAAATCGGCCATCAAACGATAGCGTTTTTCCATCTCTCGAACGGCCCATTTCAGTGCAGCCGAAGCTTTGCGTGGATCGGTGACCACCGGCAGGAGCAAATGCGGGATTTCATCATAGAGCGATAACTCTAACATTTTAGGGTCGACCAAAATCATCCGCACATCTTCTGGGGTGGCTTTGCACAAAACTGAAGCCAGCATGCTATTGACCGATACCGATTTACCACTGCCGGTGGCTCCGGCAACAAGTAAATGCGGCATCTTACGCAAATCACCGACCACGGGTGTTCCCGAGATGTCTTTACCTAAAGTAATGGCCAATTTCGATTTATGTTGCATAAACACATCATCGGCAATGATATCTTTGATATACACAACTTGTCTTTTTTTGTTGGCCACCTCTATCCCAACAACCGACTTACCGGGAATCGGCGCAATGCGTACCGATAGTGCTTTCAGGGCCAAGGTCAAATCCTCACCCAGAGCCGTGATCTTATTGACCTTCACCCCAGGTGCGGGTTCAAATTCGTACATGGTTACTACGGGTCCAGGTTGCACCTCGACCACTTTGCCCATAACCCCAAAATCTTTGAGTTTGTTTTCTAAAATACTGGCATTTTGCAGCAGCGTATCCCGATCGATTTCCAAGGCTTGATTTTCAACTTCATCGAGTAAGTTCGTAGAAGGAATCTTATACACGGATTTTTTTGCTTTATCTTCGACTGACGGTTCCCGTTCTGGAAGTTTTGCATCTTCGGTCGCGACCTTGCGCTCGGGAATGACGATTGGAACCGCGGCCATGCTTTCTGGCAGGCTCGATGGTTTGGGGGCGCGCTCAACATGCGGACGTTTGATCGGGATGACATTTTGGGTATCTTGTTTGATCGCCTGAAAACCCTTTTGAATGGCTTTTTCTTCTTTTTTTAGCATTTTTCTGGCCGCTTTTTTTAGTGCAAGGGACTGCCTTCCAACAAAAGTTTTGCAGGCAAGGTAACACCGATAAAAAAACCGCCCACAAACAACAAAAACGATCGAAAACTGCGCAAGCGAAACGCTTATCATCAGCGTCATCGCCACCAAAAATCCTGTAGCAATGCAAATCCACATACCGTACAGGCCAGTGTAGCGGGTAAGCATGGTCTGGGTTTTGATTCCTATCCAGCCTCCCCAGGCCACAACCGATGCGCCTTGATCAAATACTGATAGCGCCAAAGCACTGGTCGTAAGTAGTAAGATCCAGCCAGCTAAGGTCTGAAATGTAAGTTTATCGAAACAGGCAAAAGCAAAGTACATGGCATAGCCGAGCAAAAGTAGTACCCACACATAGGCAGCATAACCAAAGGTTGTTAGCAGCATATCGGCGATGTAACTACCAATCAAACCACCCATATTGCTCACCACCGCTGTTTGCCCAACCGTGTTGGTCTGCAACGAAGGGTCTGTCGGCGCGTAGCTATACAAAGAAATGCCGATATAGATCGACAAAGACAAGAAAATCAACACAAACAGCTCTTTGGAATCCTGCCATTTGGGCGTTGTTGATGACGTTTTTTTTGTTTTAGATTTTACAGCCATAGGATCGGATCAGTATACCCTTGCGACGCAAAATCGACAAAGGCTAAATACACTCTCTGTGCAAGTGATGCAGGGATAAACCGGCAACAATACATACGTTTTGCATTGCGCCATTGATGCGGTCTATGCTATAAGCAGCCCATCGATTTGAAAACCATTTCTTAAAAGGGGAAAGAAAACATGACCAAACTACAACAACTAACCATTTTAGGCCTGATCTGCTTGTGCGCTTATCAAACCGCATTTGCCCAAGATCCCATCTATTTTGGCAAGGCCAAAGTCGAGTATACCGATGCCCAAATCAACACCGCAGCCATCTGCGATATTATTGATCAATGGCAAATCCATATAGAAACTGAGACGCCTGCTAAAAATAGTCTTGAAGCCAGATACCATGCATTGAATAACGAGCAACGTCAGACTACGATTAAAAACCTTGGCTGTGATCAAGACGACATCACACTGCCTATGCTGGAAGTCAATGCTGCTGTTGCGATTGCATTTGACCAATTTATCCAAAAACTAAGTGAGGATGTAACAGATGAAATGATCAATGATTCACCCGCGAGCGAAGATTTGGCATTTAATAATCAAATTCGCCTTTCAATTGCGAAATCTTGGCCACTACCGATTGATGAAGAAATCACCGCCGCACAAAACATGGTGATTTGTGGCTTTTTGCATGGTCAAGTGCAACAGGTCGAATCTTTCAAATACCAAATGGGTGTCGGCAGCATTCCTGCCTATACTGACTTGGGATTGCTCTCAGCTGCTGCCCATGGACTAGAATTACGTTATCAGTGTCAAGGCTACCGTACTCGTTTTTATAACAGTAAAGACGAGATCTTTGGCGCCATCGAGGACGAGATTGATCGACGATAACGCTTTTGTGTGGTGGCAGGCATAGCGCCTGCCACCAAGATGTTCTACACTTCGACAATAATCGGAATAATGATGGGTTTGCGATCCAGGTGGCGGCGACAAACGCGGTTGACCCATGTTCTGACTTGCTGTTCAAGATTGCCATGAAAGGGCTTTTTGGCCAGCTTGATCATCTCACGTTCGATTTGATCTTCGATCGCATCAAGCACTTCTTGGGCCATGCGCGCATCAACAAAACCAACCTCCTCAGCAAACGGGGGGTGGATCAGCGCAAAGGTATCCGGATCAATGGTCATCATCACAGCCACGGCGCCTTGCAATGCCAATTTTTTGCGATCCTTTAAATAGGAGGCGGACATTTCGACCAACATACCTTGGTCGACCATCTTCGGAAACAGCTCGATGCGTGGCAATTGCGTAACGCCTTTATCGGTAAACTCAAGCACATCACCGTTTTCAATAAAGAATGTTTGATCTTCAGTCATTCCAGTTTCTATGGCCAGAGCGCGGTGGGCTTTGAGCATTCGCAGCTCACCATGCACCGGAAGCATATATTCAGGTTTAACCGCTTTGATCATTTGTCTTAAATCTTCACGGTAGCCATGCCCCGAAACATGCACGCGAGCATTTTCCCAGGTCCAGACATCGGCACCCGTACGAATGATATGATTGATCAAATGATAAATCGAACGCTCATGGCCAGGAATGGCGCGGGAAGAAAATACCACCCGGTCATGCTCACCCAATGTCAATCCCTTAAACTGGCCAAAAACCAATTTTGACATCGCCGCTCTTGGCTCGGCTTGGGTGCCAGTGGCCAAAATCATCAAATCGGATGGACGAACTTGTGTGGCCTGCTGCTCATCGACAAATAAATCTTCAGGCACGTGCATGTGACCGATCGCTTTGGCCAGCTCGATGTTTTTGATGATCGAACGCCCCAGCAGCAATACCTTCCGATCATTTTTTTGGGCGAGCTGACATAACTGCATGATTCTTGGCACATGGGAAGCGAACGAAGTCACCACAAGTTTGCCTTGGGTTTGGTCGAGGGCACTTTGAATACCTTCTTGAATACTGGTCTCGGCCAAACTTTCTCCCGGCACCATGACATTGGTACTATCGGAAGTCAGCAGCAACATTTTTTTACTCGACGCAATCTTGGCAATAGCGTCTAGATCAGTGATCCGGCCATCGGCAGGAGCAGGGTCCATTTTAAAGTCGCCCGTGTGAAAAATGCTGCCCAATCGGGTATCAATAAAAAAGCCCAATGCTTCAACAATCGAATGCGCCATCGGCACGGCCGTGATATGAAATGGTCCGATATCAAACGACTGGTGGTCCGATATCAAACGAAAATCCAATGTCAGTTTGTTTGAAAACTGCTCACATTTGTTTTTGACCAAGGCGTGCGTAAACCGAGTACCGTATACTGGTACATTTCTCTCATGCAAAAAATAAGGCACCGATCCGATATGATCTTCATGGGCGTGCGTAAGTAAAAGCGCATGGATATGTACATCTGGATCTAAAAGGGGTGAGAAGTCGGGGATAATAATATCAATGCCAGGACTTCGACCATCTGAAAACAGAGCGCCACAATCAACAATGATTGCATCTTGATTTTGTTGCACGACCAACAAATTTTTGCCAAACTCACCGAGCCCCCCTAAGGCAAATATTTTTAGCTTACACATACAACTGTTTGCCGAGCCTCCTTGCTCGCATTTTTTTCGTCTTTCATAGACTCCTTATTGTTCTTCCACGACAAAGTTGGATGGAATGTCTACCTCAAACCATGCATCAGGAATTTTTGTTTGATCATCTATTTGTTTCCACACCCACCGTATCTTATTATCCCCTTCCTGAATATCGATAATCGAAGGAAAATTCATATTTTGTCTTAGCGGTCCAAATGTAACTTGCACATCTTGATCAAGCAAATATACTTTTTTCAATTGGCCGGTATGCGCATCCAGCGCAAGACGCGTTTTGCCAGCGTCTTCATACCAACGAAGATGCTTTTCTGTTTTGATGTATTTTGTTTGGGCAAACAAATCACTAAAATCATATAGCAAAACTGAAAACAAAAAATCATCAGAAATCTTAGAATCTTGCAAAACAACCAATGGAAACTGCGATTGCATATAAATGGCTTTTTTTTCTTTTGGAATCACCAGCGTTGATTGTCCAGGCGCATAAGCAAACACGAGACCTAAAACA
>JAGRMV010000095.1 GCA_020441045.1 Deltaproteobacteria bacterium
TTCAATCCACCCATAAAGCTTTTGCACAATGGCCAGATCATATCCAGCCGCAGCAGCTTCCTCGACACTCTTACCCTCTTCGACACACATTCGAACGATGGGATCAACCACATCATACGGTGGCAGAGAGTCGGTATCTTCTTGATCTGCTTTTAATTCAGCCGACGGAGCCCGCTCAAAAACACGCGTGGGAATGACTTCAGTGTCTTGGTTAAGCAACTTGCCAATGCCGTAGACCTCATGCTTATATAAATCTGCGATTGGACTGATGGCCCCCACCATATCCCCATAGAGTGTACAATAACCTAAAGCCATCTCTGACTTATTCCCAGTTTGCAGAACCAATGCGTTTTCCTCGCTGGAGACCGCCATCAAAATCACTCCACGGATCCGCGCTTGCATATTTTCAAATGTTAATGACTGCATGGTGCGCTCAAGCATCGTAGCAATATTTGCCTGCAGCTGATTTTTCACTTCATCCATAGGAAGTTCATACCACCTTGTTCCCAAACTCTGTGCAATATGCTTTGCATCTACCCTGCTGATATCGCGTGTGTATTCAGTTGGCATAAACACGGTGATTACATTTTCTGCGCCAAGTGCTTCTACTGCTAGCCCTGCAACAACAGCTGAATCAATGCCACCTGATAAGCCAAGCACAACTTTTTTAAACCCTGATTTATGGACAAAGTCTTGCAATCCTAAAACGATGGCATGTTTTTTTTGCTCCAAAACATCTTCTGGATAAGCTGCGATATCGAGGGCCTCTCTGCCCGTATCATAGAGCAGTACATCTTCTTCAAAGCTTTTGATTTGCATCAAGAGTCGGCCGTCTGCTGCCATCGCAAAACTCCCTCCATCGAAAATCAATTCATCATTGCCTCCGACAAGGTTAAGGTACAAAAAAGGACACGGATATGATTTTTGATGCGTTTGTACCAAGTCTTTTCGCACTTTATCTTTGCCGGCAACAAATGGCGATGCCGAAATATTAATCATCAGTGTAGGTTTTTGTTGGGCCAATTCCGCAATCGGATCAAACGTATATTGCGGAAAAAACGGAGCCCATAAATCTTCGCAGATACTTATTCCGATGCGTTCTTGTTCAATCTGCCAAACGCTTTGCGTATCGCCAGATGAAAAATATCTTTTTTCATCAAATACGTCTTGATTCGGTAACAGCCTTTTTTTCTGCAGGGTGATTTTGCCATCTCGATCTATCCACATCGCGGCATTGTAAATCTTATTTTCATGGTTGTGGATAACCCCGAGGATGACATGGATACCAGCCGAAGACGTGCGAAGCTCTTGTATTTTTTTTTCCTGCTGCGTAAACCAATCAGATGTAAAAATAAAATCTTTCGGTGGATAACCTGGCAGTGACAACTCAGGGAACACCAATAGGTCAATGCCTTCGTTTTGAGCTTGCGCGATGGTTTCCACCATTTTTTGCGTATTAAAGGCGAGGTCCCCTGTCGCAGTATTGATCTGACTCAAAGCGATCTTCATGCAGCTGGTTCTACTCTATTTTGACAAACTATGCTAGAAGAGATGCCTGCTGTGATGAAACTTATCTCTATAGCTATGCTTATGCTTGCTTATTGCCCTATGGCAGAAGCAAAACTTCGAACGGTGGTCATTGATCCTGCCGCGGGCGGCGATTATACGGGCGTGCAAACCCGCCTTTTTTACGAAAAAGACGCGAGCTTGCATATCGCACAAAAAATACAGTCCTTGCTGAAAAGTAAACGCATTCAAACCACACTGACCCGGTTTGATGATTACCCTTTGACCCATGCCGAACGTATCAGCATTGCCAACCAAGAAAAAGAAGCTGTTTGGCTGAGTGTTCACTTGGGTCAGGCTTTAGGCGCATCTCATATTGATATATACACTTTAGATACACTTCCGTCGCAGCGGCGAGAAACCAATTTCTTGATCCCGATCGAAAAAGCGCATCAACCGTGGATTTCACGTTCGATTTTATTTGCCAATACTTTGCAAGAAACCATGCCACCGGCCTTACAACCAACCCTCATTCATTCAGACCTGGCCATCGCCTCCTTGTTAGGGGTCAATCATCCGGCGGTCATGATAGAAATCAATTTGGACACCCAAACCATGCAGCCAGCGGTATTTCAAAACTTGCTCGATGAGCTTTCTGAGCGTATATCGATTGCGGTTGCAACCTTTATCAAAAAAGAAAGAAAACTATGAGATCTTATCAACGTCACAACGCAGACCTTCGCCCTATTACTTTTGAGCCGCATTTTACCCAACATGCAGAAGGCTCTTGTTTGATCAAAATGGGGGCGACATGGGTATTGACGACCGCCACCATTGAAGAAAAAGTACCGCGCTGGTTGGAAAAAAAGGACGAGGGCTGGCTTACAGCAGAATATGCCATGCTTCCGCGTGCGACCCATGAACGCGTTGTCAGAGAATCGATGAAAGGTCGCCCAGGAGGACGCACTTTAGAAATTCAACGTTTGATCGGGCGTAGTCTGCGCGCTTGTCTAGACTTCAAAAAACTTGGTCCGCGCACAATCATTATCGACTGTGATGTCTTACAAGCCGATGGCGGCACCCGTACAGCTTCGATTAACGGTGGCTTTGTCGCTTTATCGATTGCCATCAACAAATTGCTCCAAAAGGGCACGCTAAAAGAAAACCCGCTCTTCGATACGGTTTCGGCAATCAGTCTCGGCATGAAAAACGGAGAAATTCTGACGGACTTAGACTATCAAGAAGATTCTTCGTGTGACGTCGATGTCAACGTAGTAATGCTAGGTCAGGAGCAGCTTATTGAAATACAAGGTACAGGTGAAAAAGCGACCTTTAGCGTGGCACAAACCAGTGATATGCTTGGCCATGCCACTGTGGCGATCGCCAAGATTAGGCAACAACAACTAGCAGCTTTATGACCCTTGTTATTGCCAGCAACAATGCGCACAAGATTGACGAAATCCAAGCCATGCTGGATGCAGCTGACCTGAATATCACTTGTTTATCCTTGCGCGATATTGGTTTTGACACAGAAATTATAGAAGATGCCTTAAGCTTTGCCGGCAACGCCTTAAAAAAGGCGAAAACCGTTGCCGCGCATACCGCGCATTGGGTGTTGGCTGACGACTCTGGGTTATGTGTGGATGAGATTGCGGGTAAGCCCGGAATCTATTCTGCCCGTTATGCCGGAGAAAATGCAACAGACGCGCAAAACAATCAAAAACTTTTATCCAGTCTTTCCCACTTTCCCGCCAAAGCATATTATCACTGCAGCATTGTACTTATGCGGCACCTTGATAGAGCGTATACCACAGATGGCCAAATTCATGGCCAGATCATTGCGACCGCCCAAGGTACGGGGGGGTTTGGCTACGATCCCATTTTCTACTTACCCGAGCAAAGATGTACCATGGCAGAGCTGGGCCCAGCCGAGAAAAACGCCATCAGCCACCGGCATCTAGCCTTACAAGCGATGCTACCGCATATCAAACAAAACCCATCAAATTGATTTATATCGTTTGCATCAAGGCTGGATTTTGATATAAGCGGATTTCACTCTGTCGGGGTGTAGCGCAGTCTGGTAGCGCACCTGGTTTGGGACCAGGGGGTCGGAGGTTCGAATCCTCTCGCCCCGACCATCTTTTGTCATTATGTAATTACCCGAATCTCTTTCTCCAGATCCACCACCTTGCTGGATTCGAACAGAGTTCGTCTGCTTATTTGGCAAGCTTCGCTTGCATGGTCTCGCTTTTTTGACCTTGTAATCGTAGTCATATTTGAGTGCTACATGCTATTTCGGGCGGTTGTGCTCTTACGCCCCATTGACCATCATCACAGTTGCATTATTTAACGCAAAATGTTATCGTCTACCAAAATTCGCGGGGAGATACATTCATTATGAAAAATCTAAGATATATTCATCATGCGTCTAAACTCATACTACTTAGTATGACATTAATGCTTTTGGCAGCCAACTGTTACGCTCAGGAAGAAGAAATGTGGGGAACCTGCGCGCAACGAATTTATAGCAAAAATGGCATCCATTGGGCTGGATATTTCTATTCTCAGTGTTTTGTACATACTGAAGGTCCTACCAATATCAATCGAGAACAAGAGTACTGCAAAACCTGGAGAGAAAAACTAGGCGAAAAATACAATATTAAAGATCAAGACGACAGACTTTTTAAATTTTATACTGCTGAAGATAGTTTCACCAAAGATGCTTGTGAAAACACGAGAAACTTTCTTTTACAAAAACGGAACGAAGAGTATCAAGAGCAGGATGAAAATGCGCGGCTAGAAAAAGCGAATTTTTCTGAAAAATACAAATACAATTTTGGCATAAGTACCGGAACGCATCATTATTATGGAAGTATTGATACTGGCAAAGTGCTTAGATAGGCCTATCTACTGTTACTAGTAAATGCATAAGAGATTAAATATAAAGTCTTGGAGATATAATATGAAAAAGTTCGGGGTATTGTTTGGGATTGTGTTGATAGGGTTTTCTGCTTTGGGGTATGCGCAATCAAGTGTAGAAATGGAAAATGCGCTTGCCCAAGATGAAAGTGCGGCATCGGTTTTAGCGGCGATGCAAAACGGCGATACCAAAGATGAACCTGATTTTATACAAGCCGTTGTCAATATTGCCATGCAAGAACTGTCTGAGCATGCCGAAAAACATAACCTTTCCACAGAAGACTATGTTACCTATGGACAAGCTTTCCAAGTTCTCTTACAAGCAGTGCAGTCAGAAAAAAAACAAGTCAATAAGCTTAAACCAACTGCCAAGCTAGTGCGCACCTTCAAGTACATGATACTTATGAGCATCACTACAAATACGCGATTTGCCACTTCACCTTATGAAAAAAGAATTGAACAATCACAGAATAAAACCTCCGATGAATCGCTTCATAAATATATCATCAAAAAAGGAACCACTGCACTAAATTGGTATGATGCTGATCAAGAAGTGATCAAAAAACGCTGCCTGCAACTTTTTAAAAGTTTAGGGATAGATATCCCCAAACCAAAAGACTAAGCACAAAACAGGCCCTTTTATTCGCGCTTTTTTACGTTTAGACTTGCCTTATTTTATACCACCGTTGTTACTTTATGGCTGCGATATGTTGCAAAGCTTGTTCTTGTACTCTAAAAATTTTCAAGTCATCCAATTGCTGCGCGCCTAGGGATTTGTAGAAAGAAATTGCATTGTCATTCCAACGCAGTGCCCACCATTCAAAACGTTTGCAATGCTGCTTTAGTGCAATACGAGCTAGCGCGCCAAGCATTTTTTTACCGACGCCATGTCCACGATAGTCTTGCAAAACATATAGATCGTCCAAATGTAGGCCTTTTTTGCCGGTCGTACTTGAGAACGTGCAATAATACATTGCAAAGGCAACAGCAGTTTGATCAACTTCTGCAATCATCACGTAAACTGCTGCAGGCTCGGAAAACAGTGAGGTCAGTAGATCCTCTTGACGTACTTCGATTTGTCCGGGAAATTTTTCTTCCTCGGCCAAGAGATGAATACAGCGCTCAATAAATCCAACATCATTCTTTTGAGCGTTACGAAAAACAACTTGCATGGCAGCTTCCATGCTTCAAGAGACTTATAGGGTTTTTGAATCAGACTAATTTTTATAGATATTCAAATTGCCACTGCCGGTATCAACATATACCGTGGTTTGCGCTTGTTTTCGATCACCAAATTCGTTGTATACCTTGCCACTGCCGGTTGAAAACTGGGTAATAAAAACAGCCTCTTTCGGAAGGTGCATATTCACATTGCCACTTCCGGTCGACACTTTGACTTTATCCAGCGTCTTACCATGATGGCGAAAAGAAACATTGCCACTTCCGGTTTCAAGGGTAACTTTGCCTGCTACCGATGTAATATTGATGTTGCCACTGCCGGTATCTAAATTGATATCTCCAAGCACAGTGTCCACATCCATGTTGCCACTGCCGGTGTCACCAGAGAGCTCTAGAATTTTTCCTTTGGTCACAACATCACCACTGCCATTATCAACATCAACTTTTTCAAACACTCCGCTCAGCACAATTTCTCCTGAACCGTTATCAACATCCAAAGCAACTTTTTCAGGCACCACAACATCGATCTTGATATTGCACGTGTTACCAAACCACTTCTTGGTCTTGCGTGTGATAAGTTCCAATGTTGCTTGATTTTGCACCATCTGCAAACGACAGTCTTGATCACCTTTGATTTTTTTGGCCATCACAGCCACTTTTTTGGCATCAGCATCACTTGAAATACGTATCTTGCCGGATTGATTATCAATCACAACGTGATCAACGTTTTCATATACTGCATTCCACGTATTGTCTTGTGCGAGAGCCATAAAAGGGAAAAGAATCATCCATAATACATGTTTTTTCATATCGGCGCCTCCACCCTCTGGATACCTTTTTTTATACAGAACTTCAAGACTTGAAAACGTCCTGCACTCCATCTTTGATCATGGACAATGCGCCGCTTCAATCATGCGCAAAAAATCAGACTTTGACAGTCCATGGTCAAAAACAACACACTGTGGGACAACAATCATAGCACTTGGAACCAGTCCCAAGTAGCGAACGCGCCACTTTTCAAAATAGCCTAAGTGGCCATCAAACCACAACTCTTTGCGTCGGTATTGTCCTGGACCCAATAAAGCCATTAGATCAATTCGAACAACTTCGTCCGCAACCCGAAAAGGTAAAACCCAATAGCAGTCTTGAAAAATCATGACATAAGCAAAAAACTGTTCTTCGGGAAATCCGAGTCGTGTAATACCAGAATCAACAGCGGTGATATTGAGTATTTGTTGCAAATTCTCTGGTTCTTGGCAATCTACGAGCCTCTTGCCTTGACGAAAAAACAACTGATTGCCTTCAATATTAAACTTACTCAAATTTTCACGGCGCTGGCTTACCTTTTTATGCATAAAACAAGCGACGATAAATAGCGCAAGCGCTAGCAAACAGATACATATATAGACGATAATAATCATATATACTTACCTCTGCATATAAACGATTTAGATAATAAACGGGCAGCTGTCTAAAATCCAGACTTTAGAGACTATAAAAAGAGTCCTTGATCTGATACAACATGGTTCTATGCAAAACAACCTCACCTACGGCATCATTGGCAATGGTCGCGTTGCACAGCATATGCAGTTTTATTTTGATCAATTGTCTATTCCTTATGTGCAATGGGACCGACAATCATCCATAGAAATTGAACAAGCTTTGCAAGAATGCCAGGTTATACTCGTATTGATAAGAGATGATGCTATCGAACCTTTCTTGCAAGAGCATCCAGAACTCCAGCAAAAAATTTGCGCACATTTTTCAGGTGCTCTTGTTACTCCTTTAGCAATAGGGGTACATCCTCACTGTAACTTCACTCAAGATCTGTACGCACCAGATTTTTATCCGCGTATTCCTTTCGTCATGGAAAAATCTGAACATGCCTTCTCCGATTTGTTCCCAACGCTGCCCAATCCACATTACACAATCCCAGCTGAGAAGCGCGCCGAGTACCACGCCCTTTGTGTCATATGCGGCAACTTTCCGACCCTGTTATGGCAAGAAGCCACAAAAACGTACCAAGAAATGGGATTACCTGCAGATTTTTTCCACATTTACATTCAGAATATCGTAGAACAATATAAACATAACCCAACCCAAGCGCTGACCGGACCATTTGCACGCAAAGACCTTGGTACCATCGAAAAAAACCAGCAAGCGTTGCAAAATCCAAAACTCAAAGCAATCTACACCGCTTTTAAAAAAAATTTTCCTATAGACCACACTTAAAATGGACCAAAATGCATTCTAGATGCATGGATACATACGTTTTTCAATACTTGCGCAGCTGTTTGAAAAACGTATGTATCCATGCCACATCTTCATTAAGGAAAGAGACGCGCACTCTATACAAAAATATTTATTTCGTTTCTTTAAGATCAATCTCTGTAAACACATCTCGATTGATCGGGCTTATTT
>JAGRMV010000096.1 GCA_020441045.1 Deltaproteobacteria bacterium
CTCGAACTCAAAACTTCTGATGTTGTACATCCTGATGTCGTCACACCGTCACAGGCAGATCCAGTGACTTCACTTTCCTGGTCGAAATACTGACAATGCGTCATTCCTTGTGCGTTTAAACCGGTTTCCTGCACGATTTGACCATTATCCGCACCAAAATCAAGACCATCATCAGAAGTCGGATCAGACTCAACGCCAAGAGTATCAAATGAAACGTCTTTTAACTCTTCAATACGTAGTTGACAGACATCTGTAGCATTACCAAGATGATTGGCATTGGTATTGCCTCTCATCACAATCTGGGTCATTCCTGCCAGACCCAAAAGGCCGATCGCGAGAAGAACCAAAGCGATCAAAATTTCAACCATAGAAAATGCTTTATGTTGTCTTGTCTTCAACATCCTATACCCTCCATCCTAACCTATTACGGAAAATCGGACAACTCATATTCTTTGAGTTTGTATAGCAATGCGCGGTGGCTGATCTCTAATATTTTCGCGGCGTGGGTTCGATTGCCACTGGTCCGTAAAAGAGCTTTTTTGATCAATTCGATCTCTAACGCCATCACCCTCTGCTTGATCGATAGATTTTCATCTTGCATTGGAAGCTGCGTTTCATGCTCTTCAATTTTTTTTCTAAAGTTCTCAGGTAAATGCTCCAACTCAATACGATCATCTTGATTCGACAGTACTACTGCCCGTTCAATTGTGTTTTCGAGTTCACGAATATTTCCTGGCCATTGGTATTGTTGAAATTTCCTTAAGACCAAGGCATCGACTTGAGGCGTTTTCTCAGTTTTTTTATACTTATCCAAAAAGTGTTGGACCAATTCAGGAATGTCTTCTTTTCTTTCGCGCAGAGCTGGAAGGTGTAAGGACATCACGTTCAGTCTGTAATACAAATCTTCCCGAAATGTTTTTTTTGCCACTTCAGCAGATAAATCTTTCAATGTGGCTGAGAGAACTCGAACATCAATTTGAATGGGGGCGACGCCACCAACCTTACGGATTTCCGACTCTTGTAAAACACGCAGTAATTTTGATTGAAGTGCCAATGACATTTCACCAATCTCATCTAAAAAAATGGTCCCGCCATGCGCTTCTTCAAAAAGCCCTTTTTTATCAGTCGTGGCACCGGTAAAGGAACCTTTGACATACCCAAATAATTCACTCTCTAAAAGCTGCTCAGGGATTGCGCCACAATTGATTGTGACAAAGTTTTTGTTTTTTCGCTTGCTTTGCTGATGTATGGTTCGAGCCACCAACTCTTTACCCGTACCACTTTCCCCGGTAATCAAACATGTCGTTTTAAATGGGGCAACCTTGGCAATAAGCGCCATCACTTCTTGTATAGAAGAATGTTTTCCTAAAAATTTCATGTTAAAACACAATCGCAAATAAATAGGTATGAACATCCAGCAAATACGAAGCCAGACCTAAGCAAAGAAAAGGGCCAAAAGGTATAGGAGTACGTTTGTTTTTCCCCTTGTACAAAATCCAGGCAAGTCCAAAAACAGCTCCAGTAAGTGATCCTAAAAAAATAGTCACCCCAATGGCTTTCAACCCAAAAAAAGCGCCAAAGAAACCAATCAATTTTACGTCTCCAAATCCTAACCCCTCAATGCCCGTGAAAATTTGATAGACATATGCCACAAACCAAATCCCAAATGCCCCGACAAAGGAACTCAATACGGCTTCCGAAAACCCGACAAACCAATCCACATCCTTGAGTTCAAATATTCCTGCCAACACCAGGCCCAGCGCCCATGGTAAAAGGGTCATCGAATCAGGGATGATTTGATGGTCAATGTCAATGAAAGTAATCACAATAAGCAAACTGGCCAACGTAAAGTAAAAAAACCATTCAAAACTGATGCCCCATTGCACATACAAAAAAACCGATATTAGCCCCGTTAGAAACTCAATCGCAATATGTCTTGCCCCGTAAGAAATGCCACATCGTCTACACCTTCCTCTTAGCAGGACGTAGCTAAGAATCGGGATATTGTCGTACATCTGTAGAGGAAATCCACATTTTCCACAACGGGAGGAAGGTTTGATAAAGTTCAACCCCAATGGAACTCGAAAAATACAAACCGTTAAAAAACTCCCGACCATTGTTCCTATAACGAAAAATAATACTGCTATACTATCGACTATCACGCTGCTCTCACGATAGCATGTTTTCTATATTCGGGGCACTATTTCAGATCTTTTCTTCGAAACATCAGCATGGACAAAATCAAACAAAGCACAATCCAAGCGAGTCCGTACAACGTAGCTTTCCACAAGTACCCAGGAGGAATCAACATGCCATGCACAATTTTTGTATGCACAATGTACATGTCGAGATTAAAAAACTCAACCAAATCTGCGGCCACGTAGACCATATTCGATGAAATTTCCATCTTTTTGGCCATTGAAAGAATAACCTTTGCAAAACTATCTGATAAATGCCCCAATACAAAAAGTGAAAAGGCAAACAAAGAACTCATCAAAGAAGAGCTATAAGATGAAAAAACCAAGCAAATCGCAATAATGATACAAAACTCCACAAACATAAGATACGCAGACTTCAGCAAAACCCATTGTATATGGGGCGTGTAAAACGCTAGCACAATATAAAAAGCGATCATCATCAGCACCGTTTCGATCAGCACAACAAATGTTAATCCCAAATATTTTCCCAAAACAAATTCAAACCTTGAAACAGGCTTGGATAAAATCGTATAAATTGTTCTTCGATCAACCTCTTTAAATACCAGTGATACTCCCATTGTAATGGAAATAAAAATACCAAAGAAAAAAACAGAAAACAATCCGACATCCTTTACTATTTTTTCAAAGACGCCCCCGACAGACAACTGCGCCAAAAAGTAAGATGCAACAATCATGACAAAGGAAAAAAACAGCAGACTGTACAAAACCTTCTGACGAATCGCTTCACGATATGTATTACCTGCTAGTGCTAAAATTTTACTCATACACCCTCCTTTAATGATTGAACCATCAAATCTTCTAGGCTGTCTTTATGTGGAACCATTGCATCAATTTTAGCATCACACTCATCAAACCATGCAATGACTTGTTCAAAAGTAATTTCTTCTGGTTCTAGAACATAGAGAATATTTTTGTTCGGAAAAGTTTTCATTTCTATTTTACCTTCCCAATGTTTTGGAACAACAGGTGGTTTCAAGGCATTAAAATAATAGTCAATACGATGTACATTTGGTTGTACGACTTCTTTGATTTGACCAAATGCTTTGACTTTGCCATGAACAATCAAAATCACATGGTCACAAAGATACTCAATATCAGACAAGATATGTGAGCAAACTAGAACCGTTTTCCCTTGTTTTTTTAAATCAAAAATAATGTCACGTATTTCCTTACGACCAATCGGATCCAATCCTGTCATCGGCTCATCGAGTATCACAAACTGAGGGTCATTGATTAAAGATTGAGCGATACCGATTCGTTGCAGCATACCTTTAGAATAATTACGAAGTTTTCGATCCGCGGCATGGCTTAATCCAACTTGTTGTAACAAATGCGTAATCCGTTTATTTTTTTCTTTTTTGGATAAACCAAAAAGGTTGCCATAAAAGCTTAAGAACTCGTAACCTGTAAGGTACTCATAATAGTAGGCTTGCTCTGGCAAGTAGCCTATTTTTTCTTTCACTTTGGCATCATGAATCGAAGAACCAAAAAAAGATACTGTCCCTTGTTCAGGATGGACAAAATCAAGAATAGATTTGATGATCGTTGTTTTCCCCGCACCATTGGGGCCTACAAGCCCACAAATAGAGTTTTCCTCGACATAAAACGAAACATCATGCAGGATTTTTACTTTTGGTTTCCAAAAATCTGTTTTAAATGTTTTATGCAGATTTTTTACCTCTAAGACATAACTCATAGACTCTCCTCATCGGGGTGAAAAAGCACCTCAAACATACTGACATCGGAAGCCAGCTTTCCATTATATACTTCAGGGTGCAGCGATACAAAATCTTCAATGGTCAAATAGGGGTATTGATTTCGCCAAATTTCGAAAATACTTTGCGATTTTTCCATCGCTTTCTGAATATAAAGGTCGACAGCTTCTTGAGAAACTGCGCCACCTTGCATATAAATCATCTTTCGCCGGATTCTTTCCTTAACTTCTTCATTATCTCGATTAAGTGAAAGCTGTTCAATCAGGGTTTCTTTCATTAAAACACTTTCTAAGAAAGCCATATTTTCATCTTTCTGATTCAGATTTTTATAGATTTCACCCGCAAAGGTTCTGTACAGCGGAGGTGCATGCGGAACGTGATTTGCGATGTATTCATAATAAGGTAGTGCTTTTTCTTTTTCGTTGTATTCAAAATAATAATTAAATCCCAACAACTGTGGAATCATCCAATACTGATGAAAATGATTCCATTCTTCGGTACGATTTAAATAGAATTCCCACCCCTTAAGCAGAACTTCATGCGAATCATCCAGCGCTTCTTTCTGTTTGGAAGTCCCTTGTCTACCGAACATAAACTGGCTCGATCCATAGATATACAATGGTTCAAAGTATGGATCTAAATCCGTAAATAAATGTGTGAGCGTGTAATAAAGATTATATTCCTTTTGCGACGGTAGTTTTAGATCCATTTCTACAATCGTATAAATCCACAACAAATCTGCAACCAGTGATGAATACCCAAAAAGAAACGGTTTTACATTTTCAGCATTAAGTCTTACTTTCATCAGTTTTGGCTTATAGTCAGCAGGATATTCAAAAGGGTCACCTGCCATAAAGTAAATTCTTTGCAAAGCAATGAGGTTCAAACAAAATAGGACCAGTAACCCCAAACCTAGAATCTTTAACCATTTATTCATCATCTTCTATTCTCTACCATTTGAATTTGATGACCCAAAAGCACATCCTCTTCATTTACCATAAATGAACCTAACACGCTATTATCCTTAGCCTTTATGATATACTCACCAGAAAATTGCACACCCATAGCATGATACTGACCATAGGGAACTTTCCACACCAAAGTATTGCCAACACGTTGTGGTGTAAGTTCTAGAACAACCTCCTCCCTAGGCGCAATATAGACAACAGCATGGGCTACAAGATCATTCCTTGCTGTTTCCAACAAAAGCTTTGCGCCTTGAACACGTTCAAATACTTTAACATCAGAATAATTATTCATGTGCTCAAGTTTTTGTTCTGAGGCATACACAACGCGCCATGGACCATGCACATTATTGATATAAGGAATCGCATTTTTGAAAAGAAATTGAGAACTTCTGAGTTCTTTAAAGCCATCTTTCACAACCATCGTTTCTCCTTGTAACTCAATCACATTTGGTTGATCTGGATGGTAAAACAAGAACTGGTTCATATGTTCATGCGGCGCGTTAATCATCAATAAATAACGCACAGGATATTTGTCTAAAAAAGAGGTTACACCCTCTTCTCCAATGCCATAAAGAAACTCTGAATAATCCAAGGCAGACTGCCCCTGAAAGGGTGTTGCCACAACTGGCATGCCCGCATACATCAATATCCAATGCCCAAACATCCATCTCGAAGCTACACCGGCAGTCTTTGGATCGAATCCCAAGCGCTGGCTTTCTATATGCAGGAACTGTGAAGCCCGTTTTACATGTTGGAAGTATCGATAATTATTGGGGTATGCCTTGCCTAATTTTTTGTGTATCGGAAAATAGAAGACACATACCAAAACCAAAAATAACATTTGGCGCATCCAATTCGCTTTGATTTTTTTTTGGATCCAAGGCAACTTTGATAATTCATATAAAAAAAATGCCGTCAACAAGGCAAATAATGGAAACAACATCGACATAAACCGAACTTGAAATAAAAACAAAGTAAAGGGGATGAACACATAGACAAGAAAACTACGATAATTCTTATATCTCCATAGAAACAGAAACATCAAAGGAACTAATAATGCCAAAGTAGTATCATTATCGAATCCCACTTTTTGCGCCTTTGAAAAAGCACTCATTGTTTCTAATGTGTTTGCTAATGTCCCTCTATCTGCTGTAATGCCAAAGTATAAACTTTTACATAAGCGCCATACCCTATCCTTGAATACAAACGTCACAAATACCAATATTCCGGGCATATATATTGGCATTCGATGCCTTATATTTTTTTTATCCTGATCAAATACACGTATACTATCGGATAGAAACGCCGAAGAAAGCAAACATACTATTGGTGTCCACCACGATATGCCAAAAATTGAAATGTTGCCGCTCAAGAATGCATCAGGTGCCAATAAAAACAACATAAGGGATTGTACAAAAAAACTACAGCCAAACGCTTTCACTAAAATATGAATTTCTTGTTTATTTTGTTCATAAAGTACCAAAGGCATCAATAGACCAGACAACATCCATGCATGGGGCCACATAAACCAAGATCCACAGAAAAAAACTGTCCAAGCAATGATTTTTTTTACACTTTTAATTTCTGCATAATACAGGCACATCATCATAACGATTTGCGTTGCTTCAAATACATGATGATCAAATCTTCCTAATGAAGTTACGAGTACAATGGACGGAAGTAAAATGAATGAAAAATACACAATCGATCTTACAGTAATAGCACTAGTATATTTCGAAACAATCGGTTTTATACACCATATCAAAGGCAACGCCAGCAAAGGGACAATCAAAATAGATATAGCGGCGATGTCTTTCAACTCAGTCACTCCTATCAAACGTGAAATAACTGCAACGATATATTCCATTCCAGGCATCCAAGGACTCATGTCGCCATGTGGAAAATTTAGGAGAGGATCATGCACTGAAAAGTGCAAATTTTGTTCAACCAAAGCATGTGCACGATACATTCGATAAAAAGGATCCACCCCTGGGGGGTTAAACCCTATTGCGCTAAAAATTTTTTGGATATGGCTGTATCGAAACAACAGAAACAGAATCGAAAAAAATAAAACTTCATACTTGGCAAAATAGCTGTAGATTACTTTGATCATCTTTATTTAGAATGCAATTATGTGGCCCAGTATACATTTTTTTTATACTTCGGGAACGATAATCTTCCAATTGTATAGTGGATAAGCATGCAGACCACAAAACAAATTGGCTATGTTTCTCAAAAAATAAAAAGGGTGCAACCGACAAGCCGGTTGCACCCCACACCTCACAACATGAATATGTGCAAGGTTTTACACGAAATTAATCGTTATCATCATTTAGGATTGGATCACTTTGGTGACCATCACTAGCATAGTTCAACTGAGTTACAAACAAGCTGAAACTTGCAAGTGTTGTTGTGTTAAAATCAGGATGTTGTGAGTTTCCAGCATCTGTATCGATATCACAAGCGGCACTGATTTGCACACCATCAATTGGATCATTACCATTTGTTACTGCACCATATGAACAAACGGCCAAACTAGGACCAGTAAAGTTCATGGTAGAGAATGGTGCTACAGCCCAGTTTGCTGCAACCTTACTGTTACCAACGCCATTGATTCCAGGCACACCTTGTCCAGCTGCTGCAGCTGCATAAGCGTTTGGTAAAATGGCAAAGTTAGAAGCAATGGTATCTTCATCATAATATACAATTTGCTCTTTGATAATTGCGTTGATCAGCGTTGGAGCTTCACTCTGTCTCGCTTTTTTAATGAATTTTGTATACGATGGCACCGCGATCGCAGCCAAAATACCGATAATCGCCACAACGATCATCAACTCAATAAGGGTGAAACCCTTCTTCGTTTTTGTAAACATTTTCTCTCCTTTATTTTGTTTAAACAAGCAAAGCGACTTCACTTTGCAGGATACTTTAAGCAAGGGTTATGCCGTTATTTTTTATCATTTTTTTCAAAATTTATCTTTTAATTACAAAGACTTATAAAAAACATTCACAACTGCGCAAAACTTGCGTGATCAATTTTGTCAGAACTGACAACTATCGTCACCTGAAAAAATTCCCTTATCCGTCTTCAAAACCTAATTT
>JAGRMV010000097.1 GCA_020441045.1 Deltaproteobacteria bacterium
ACGTTCTTTGGTCCAGATCCCATGCTTTTGATTGTTCTTGTAGGAACCCTTTTCTATGATCTTGCCTTCACGATAGGCAGTAAAAGGACCTTGACGGATGAGTTCATTGTTTTTTTTGATCCAGGTCCGTATGGTTTTTCTTTTTGCTCCATCTGATATTTCAGTCACAGTGATCGAAGCCCCATCTTTAAGCTTGCCATTACAGACTTCATAGGCGGCAAGTCGTTTGCCATAGTTATGCCGATCCCAGGATAACGCATCCAAGGCGATTGCTTGCATAGCGCCAGCCTGGCAAAGGGCGCTGTAGCCCTCGTTGATACCGACATTAAATTGATGGGTAATGTCGGCAATGGCCCTCATACCAACCACCTCGCTCATACCACGTACGATGTTTGAGCATGCAAGTTCGGACTCTCCTTGGCCAATCGCCAGCTGATAAGCCTGGGCAATACCATCTAGTCCCTTGTGACAAGCGGCAAAGCGCTTGTTATACTCCTGATTTCCAGAAGTGATGGCTTCTGTTGCTTGTGCGAAAGAGCTTAGGATCATACTCAAAAAGAGCAGTGTCAAAAATTTCATAGCCGCATCATACGTAATCACCAAAAGAAAGCCAGAAGCAAATCGCAGGAGGTGTTTGCGGATCAATTGTTGGACCTTAACGATCGGTCATATGCAGCTGGATTCATATTTGGGCGCTATTTTCGTAAATTACGCGGACAAATGACCCAATAAGTCAAGAATGACTAGTAAAATCATTGGATTGGTGATATGACACGCCGTATTATGTTGAATGCAAAAAAACCTTGCTTGCTGCATGTGCCTCGTCTTGTTCTCGTGCTGCTTTTGCTTGCATCCTGCCAAAGCACGAACGTCAAAGAAACAAAAAGTAGTCGTTCACACAAAGCAAAATTGCCGCAGCCACCGCAGGTGACGCAACCCTCTCGCCCTAAGCCTACGACAAAAGACGAAAATGAAGAGCTGCGCCAGGAAATCGAAACCTGGATCAAAGATGATATTGTCCCCAAGGTAAGCAAAGCCATTTATTTGCCCTACGATGGTAGCATTCCGATCAAGGTTGAGCTTACCAATGTCAGTGAGCAGCTTGCCTACATGGAAGAGTACTATCGCCAGGAAGATCCAGAAAACCCTGGTAAAACCTATGCCAATCGCAACGATTGGATCGGAGAGTATGTAACGGTACTGGGCTTATTGCAAGACGCCAATGATTTTTTACCTGTATACAAAGACTTTCGCTCAAGCTTTGCTGCGGCTTCGTACTACAATGGCACCATCGAGGTTTATCTTGAACCTGACCAGCCTCTTGATAAAGATAGATTGTACAGTAGCTTGGTGCATGAGGTCGTGCATTTGTTGCAAGATCAGTATTTTCCTTTTCGTCATCCAGATGTGTACCAAGATAATGAGTACGAAGCGCACAAAGGACTTATCGAAGGGCACGCAAAATTTATCGATTTGCTTTTTAGAAACGAAATCAATCCAGATGATGTTACCAATCCTGAATTTAGCAAACGTTTTAAAAAGTATCTCGAAGATTATCGCGTGCAGCTAGAGTCTTACAATATTTCAAACGATCCGAGTGCGACCCAAAAACAGTTACAGCACCCTGAGTTATCCAATTTTTTATTGTATGATGCGGTCACCCCATATTCTTACGGGCCACTGATTGTAAGCTATATCATAGAGGATCTGGTCGAGCAGGGCATTGTCAATCCCGCGGTGTTTTGGAAAAAAGTGCATGCTTTTCTCGATAATCCGCCAGTATCGATGGAGCAGGTCCTGCATCCAGAAAAAATGGCAGCTTTTGCAGAAACCGCTGATGCGCCCGATCCGGTCAATGAAGATGCGCTTACAATCAATACGAGTGAAGAAACTTTGCTAGAAACCACCATCTTTGGCGAGAATACCTGGCGAAGTTTGCTGCGTGCATATGGGATTGATACTGCCGAGGCAGTTGCAGCTGCTGCCGGCTGGGATGGAGATCGGGTTTGGGTACTTCGTAATAACGATGGCGTCCATAGCGTGCATATGCTTATTCGATTTGACAGCGATCAAGACCTGCAGGAATTTGTCACAACACTGAAAAAAGCCATAGATGGAAAAAGCATATTGCATGTTGAAGTCGATGCACTGGAACTTCGTCTCGTGTTTACAGCCAAATCAGAACAATCTGAGAGTTAGTGATGGTCATTATAAGAGTTATGTTTACTTGGCTTATCAGCAATCACTGGTCAGGAAAAACAAAATACAGGCGTCCTGGGGGTAGATATGCAATGCAAATTTATGACAAGCTATATCCATTTCAACCTTGAAAATAGACAACGAGATAGGGTAAGACAAAAAGCATATAAAAGAAGGGGACCAGCATGCAAACAATACTGTCAGTTTTATTTACAGCACTTTTGAGCGGGGCTGCCTATGCCCAAACGATGCAAGCACAAGCGGTAGACATGCATGAGCCTGGTACAGTCTATGAGCTCTATACAGATCGTCAGGTGGTCTTGGTTCCTATTACGCATGGAAAAGATAGTTTCATTCACGACAAATCGTTGCAAGTTATTGAGAGTTCAAAAATAAAAGAAGATGCGGATTGTACAAAAACCTTATTGATCGTCGAAAAAAAAATGAGCGGAGCCCAAAGTGGTGATATCTCCATATCATTTAACTACTCACAAGCGATGATTGCTTATGAGCAAGACCGCAATTTTAATAAGCTGGCTGAAAAATATGGAGAATATGTTGTGCTGGCTGAAACCAGACCAGATGACTGGTATGATCGCTATATAAAACTTGAGTCTCATATTCAAGTTTGTTCAGGCTTGAGCAAAGACCGACCGTGGAAAAAGATTAACGCAGAAAATTTTTACGACATCATGTTTACCCCATATCAGGGGCAACCCACGCTTGACTGCATGGCTAAAAGAATGGATATCACGACAGAGGCGGGTAAAATAGCGCTGCAAAAAGCTATCGACGCGGTGTCTGATGAAGTCATTGCCTTTGAACAAAATCTTATCGATAGTATCTCGATGGCGATGGAACTAAATTATGAAAAAATCATCGTGGTGGCAGGTGCAGCGCATATAGTGCGATTGATGTCTCAGTTTAAAGAAACTGAAATAGAAAAAGAAATGGGATTTTTATTGCCACTGAACACAATGATCTATGCATATCCAAAAGCTCAAACCGTACAGATGTTGTACAAACTATCAACTGCAGGATCACAAAAGAAATAAGTGCAGTTTAGGGTCGACTGAAATGATGCCCTAAAATCTCTTTTAAGTTGTTACTTAAGGAGCTAACGAGCAAGAAAATTCGTAAACATTATTAGATTTCTGTTCAGTGAAGAGCTCCACTATAAGTGAATCAACGTATACATCAGATATTCCTGTTGCTTCTTTGTATACATAGTTTCCTTCTACTGAAGCGCGTGTAACATCACACAAGTCGTATGCCTCTGTATTTACGATTTCTTGTATCTGCTTTTGAAAACAGTCTATAACCTGCTGTGAGGGAATAGAAACCTGAACCTCTAAACCAAAATTATTGATATTCGATGAATTGATGTAAAGCGTTGGATTAGAAAGAAAGTCTTCGATATTGGCATCTTTCATGTCAAAGTACAAAATGCCTGCCATTGCATATGAGGATAAACAAACCAAAGAGCCAAAAAGTATGATGATTTTTTTCATAGTAATTCACTAGCAAAAAAGACTTTCCGTGTCAAATTGCAGAATCAACTATAGTATGCGGGTTGTGTCGTTGGTGGTGCTGTCGGTACAAAGGATATGAGCAGGTTCTCCGTTAGCGGTGCTAATATGTACTAAATATAAGTTGGTCTGGGGATGCGATCCAGGTCTTTGATTTAATATGTGAGCTTCATGGCACATGTTTTCCAAATTTGTTTAGGCTTGGGTGGGTGATATTCATGAAGGGCTGTTACAGTGACCAAGACATTTTAAATAAATGTAAAGTCCGGACGCTTCATGCATTCGGCGGCAGACATATGCTGCATTTGTAAAGATGGTTTATTCAATGATGAATTTTTTGGCCGTGGTTTGTAGGGGTGAATGCCCGATCGATGGACCCATCGAAGCATCAACGGTAATCACATACACGCCCTTTACCGCATTGGATGTGCCATTGAGCACGCGTCCATTCCATTTGAATTCTACAATGATCTGGCCATTTTTGAGTCGCTCTACTTCTTTTAACTCTTCGGCCGAGGGTGCATAGACGACTTTACCTGCGAGGTCCATGATGTTGATGATCGGCATGGGCTTTTTTCGATTTGTTGTATCCGTGGTGTCGGCAAAGCTGGCCGGCAGCAATATTTTTACTGATAGGTCTTTTGAATTTTTATCCAAAGGGCGAAAAGGGCTTGGAAAAATCGATACGATTTTTGTCTCGAAGTAAATATCCTGCCGCTTACCTAGGCGCCAATACCAAACACTGAGCATTCTTTTATACTGCTCGTCTGAAAAGTAATTTTTACAGTTATCATCGGAATAGGACATGTAGTTGGTAATTCTTCTTTGAAAAGTATAGGTGCGTCCGTCGATGTCTCTTTGGTCTTGCAATGTAATAAATGGGTCGTACATGACGCCGTCGCGATCCATGTGCAGTTCAACATTGTCTCCTAACGCTTCTTCACTGTATCGACAGTTTAAAAACCATGTTGTTTCTGGAGTATCGGGAATACGTTGCCAAAAACTCTCTGTATAGGCAATGCTATTTTCACTATCAAATAGAATATATTCTGTGGGGGTATCGATGATGCCATCGCCTTCGTTCAGGCCAGAAAATACTGTAAAATTTGGGTTGTCATTGGAAAGCGGTCTTTTTTCTGGATCTTCATCATAGCCTTCATGTGTATGCGCCAAACCAAGGTAATGGCCCATTTCGTGGATGGCTGTTGTTGTACTCGCAAGCATGCCCCAGTTGCCTAGTACAAAATCATCTTTTGCACTTAACCGACCGATGGAATAGTCACCCGATAGGGATCGACGAATCATTTTTGATTTCCAACTATCCCTTCCAACCCATGAAGCGTTGGAGAAATAATGCAATACAAATATATTGATGTAAGAAAGATCCTGTTTGCCAACACCGTATTTGTCAGGATCTGGAAAGTCTTTTTTTTCATCCAATGCAAATGCATCGTACCAAAGCACTTCTTTGAGATAAAATTGGATGGGTTTTTTAAATGCTTGGTTGAGATCATCAACTTGGGCTTGGATCAAGCCTTCAAATTGTTTAGGGTCTTTTTCAAGATCTTTAAACATGTCGTCTTGCAAAATTCGTTTGTCAACATGGTAGATAAGACCAACTTGTCCTTGCGCATTGGTTTGCAATGGCACCTTGATCGGGGCGCGATCGTGTCCGACATAGGAAGAAAAATCATCCATTCCCAATTGCTGCGCCTGCAGTGAAAACGGCATAATAAAAAGCATCACCAAAAGTGAAAAAAAATATGCTTGCATGTAAATCCCCCTAAGATTTCCATGTATTGTAGCATTGTGCGGAGCAGGGATGCAAGCCCAAAAAATAGGGGATGCACAATACGCTTTGGGGTGGTAGGTTTTTGTTTCCTCACCAAAAGAGCGCTTGGTCAGTTTTTAGCGTGCGCGCTTTAAGCTTGTTACGCCATAACGGCAGCGCTTGCTTACATAAACACGATAAACGGTAACATGGTGCCCATTTCATTGGCATCATCACCTTTGTTGTAGGTATTGTTTGTTCCGATCTGCCCTTTATCTGCTTTTCCCCAGCACTTGATTTCGGTGCCCTGGGTTTGGATCAGTACGCAACTATGATTTTTCCCCGCAGAAATTTGGATGGGTTCATAGCTGGTGCCTAAGTCAACACTTGGTAAGAGTTTGCCCATTTCACCGGCTTGATCACCACGATCGTCTGTATCTCCAAGTCCAAGTTGGCCACTGCCATTAAAGCCCCAACACTTAACATGCACCGACCCAAATAGTTCGACAATCGCACACACATGGTTGATACCCGCATCGATGTCGCGTACCAAATAATCATTACCACCTACAATCGGAGCAAATGGCAGATTGTTACCCATATCGCTAACCTGATCGCCACGGGTATCGGTATCTTCAAGTCCAAGTTGGCCACTGCCATTAAAGCCCCAACACTTGACTTTGCCAGCTACAATAACGCAAGTGGTATTGCCATCGGTATCGACTTTTGTCACCATATTCGACAATGAACCCAGGTTGACAAAGGGTAGGTTGCTTCCCATCTGACTGATTTGGTTTCCGCGATGGA
The DNA here is from genome assembly GCA_020441045.1 of Deltaproteobacteria bacterium. GTDB lineage: Bacteria > Bdellovibrionota_G > JALEGL01 > JALEGL01 > JAGRMV01 > JAGRMV01. The sequence continues at coordinate 6,307 of JAGRMV010000097.1, forward strand.
CGGTATCCCCGAGTCCCAATTGCCCGACGCCATTGTAGCCCCAACATTTGACTTTTCCGGATGCATCAAGGTCGGGTTTGATCAGGGCGCACGTGTGGATGTTGCCTGAGGAAATTTGCGTTACGATCCCTTCACTACCCAAATCTACAAATGGCAGGTTGCTGCCCATATGGCTTGCTTGTGTCCCTCGGGTCTGAGTATCCCCGAGTCCTAAGATGCCGGATCCATTGTAGCCCCAGCATTTGACCTTGTGATTTTCTAGCAAGGCGCAGGTAAAATGATACCCTGCCGAAATTTGGATGACCTTTTGCTCACCGCCCAAATTCACAAACGGTAAATTGTCGCCCATTTGACCGGGAATCCCACCACGACGAATCGTGTCGCCAAGCCCAAGCTGCCCGCTTGTATTATCGCCCCAGCATTTGACTTTCTGATTTTCTAATAGGGCGCAGGTATGATCGGCACCTGCTGCGATTTGGGTGGCTTTCATGCCTGTGCCCAAATCCACCACGGGCAAGTTGCTGCCCATTTCTCCGCTTTCATCGCCCCGGTTTTCAATATCGCCAAGCCCAAGTTGCCCGCTGCCATTGTACCCAAAGCATCGCACTTTCCCCATAAAATCGACAATGCAGGTATGATCGTGACCGGTTTCGATTTGTGTTACCAGCGTTGCGATCTGGCCGGAATCGCCGCCTGCTTGCTCTTCTGCTGACGCCGGATCCAGAGATTCTCGGCGGTTTTTGATATCAAGTGGTACTTCGAGTGCGGATCTAGGATCAAAGGCTTGATCTTGCATGCCTGGGTCGTTGTTCTGCATGATTGAAGTGGTGCCACAATTGGTAAAACCCAAATATCCACCAAAGATGACCAGTGCGAGGGAGAAAAATAGGTGCTGTTTATTCATGTCTTGCCTTTCATACGTGCCGGTCTACCCCACACGATTGATTTACAAAAAATGTAGAATGTTCACTATAACACAAATTGCGACCACCCTTGAATACGTGTAGAACAAAAGTTACATATTTGATTTAAAAAATGTAATATGTTGTTATTAATGTATATATAAAATTTCATAAACACCGTTTTCTAAAATTCATATAACTAGAACGTGATTTTGAGCATCAAGACCAAGGCAGGTGTCCCCGGCATTGTGGTGGTTTTTACAAAGATCGGTGGAATGATCGTTTCACTCCGCAAAATGGCTCCTCCAGCCTTCGGCTTCCGTCCGCTTTAAGTTTTGCTCCGTGAAACGATCATTCCAGGTGCTTGGGGAAATCGAGATGCTTTCAACATCATAAATGACCTAATTTACAGTTTTCAAAAGATTTTTTTTGAACTCTAGAACCTCATTGATTTCTTCTATATGGATCTTGGTAACGTTGTTTTTCATGGCTTTGTAGGCATAGAAAGAACGGTCAGATTCAAAGTACAATGTACATTGTTCACTAAGCCTTGGATTTCCAAGACATGAGACAAGATCAATATCAATTGTATCAGTTTCATTTGTTCGATTAAATTGTTCAACTTTATTTTTATCAGTCAAATCAAGTTCAGTTTTTCCAAAAAAAAGTTTGGCATTCGCAAAGCTCAGGTATGCATCGAGCTTATCTGCAGGAATGCCCTCTAGATCAAGAA
>JAGRMV010000098.1 GCA_020441045.1 Deltaproteobacteria bacterium
TCTTGCAAAACAAGCTATTTTTTTGTTTTTTTTGATGGTTTTTATGCGCTTTTAGAGGATTTTTAACAAATTTTAATGGTTTTATAATTTTAGCTTCATCTTAATATCTGGCGTAATTTTTTGCAGTGCAAAGCGACTTTTCCCCAAATTTTCCTGATCATCTAACAGTAGAGCTAAAAATATATCATGGTTCATCACATGAATCATAATCGTATTCTTATTGGTGTAAAAAATCATTTCTTTCATACTGCCTAGCTCATTTTGTTGTGTAATTTGACCGATTTGCACCAATATTTGGCTCATTTCAATACTGATTTCTTCAAAATTTTCTACGCTACCCTTGGTATATTGTTCAATTGCGATACCGTCTTGCCCCATCAGCAGGATGCCTTTGGCACCTCTCAAAAAAGATAGCACGGTATTCATTTCTTGCTCAAACATGTCCTATCTTCTTTCCTCTACTCTGCGCAAAAGCCTTTGCAGTGTTTCTATTTTATTATCAGATGGTTTACCGTCTTCGATAGCTTCTGCATTGTGCATATCCATATCACCATCAGATGATGTTCTTTTATTTTTATGATCAGGCATAATCATTCTTAATTTTTCTTGTAATTCTTTATTTTGAGGGTCATGCGCTAATAGCTGCTCATATATTTTTCGCGCTTCTTCGATATGACCCTGATGATAATACAACTCGGCCATGGTTGGTGTAAGTGTGGGTGCAGCTGTTTTAACCGTATCATCTTGTTCAAATTCATCCATTGCACTAGGCATCAACTCATCTTGCAGTTTAAGTCCAATGGTATCATCAGGCGCTTCCTGTAGTATAATTTGGACTTTCTTACGCGCCTGTTCGAATTTTTTTTCATGCGCATAAATTCGGGCCAAAATTTTATTGGCCAGTACATGTTCTGGAACAAATTCAACATACTCTTCCAACACAAGCGCAGCTTTGCTTAGTTTACCAAATTCAAAATAAGACCTACCCAAAGACAGTTTAGCAGGTGCAAAAAAAGCATTTTCTGAAACCAGTTTTTCTAAAATTTCAATCGATTTTTCATATTCCCCAGAGAGCCTGAGTTGATCAGCCTCTTTGACAAGCTGTAAAATATTTTTTTCATCACTCATATCAATAAATAGTCATCCTATGGACAGGAAACATTTACACAGAATTCTGCTGTGGTTACACCAATATACACAGTTGCACAATCACTATAGGAATCCCCAGAAGCTACACCCGGAGCACCCACCACAAATTCATACAAACCTCTTCTATTGGTGGTAAAGGTAAGACTATCGCTATCGATACGTGTAATCTGTGAAGAAATTGGTTCAAGAATCTCCGCATTTTCAGCTTTCACATATAATCTGAGCGGTCCCTGTGCAAATATTTGCCCGAAAATCTTTTGCGTAGTTTCCGATGCACCCGTAACACTGTTGGGCGTTTCAATACGTGCTGCAACTTTTGTCAGCCCCTCTGAACCGGGACACGCAACCCATTCGGTACTAGCAGGAGCAAATGAAATGGTCGAGTTTAGCGGCGCATTAAATCCATCGAGCGCTGCGTTACACGACAGGAAAAAGAAGCTCACCATCATTATTATACTCTTTTTCATCTTACCCTCTCCTTTATCATTGTCTAACATCACGTATAGCCTCTCGCTCATCGCCAACAATCCTAGGTGTAACAAAAATCAAAAGTTCTGTACGATCTAGTGATTTATCATAGTTCTGGAATATCGCTCCAATGATTGGCAATGACGACAAAAATGGAATTTTTACTTTTGTACGACCTGTACGAATCGCATAAATACCACCAAGCACAGTTGTGTTCCCACTTTTTACAAGGACTTGCGTGGTTGCAGTTCGTTGGTCAATACTTGGGTTTCCTTGCACAAGTTCAGCAAAGTTTGGCTCATTTCTTGTGGCTGTAATTTGCATCGAAACGGCACCCTCATTCGTAATATGCGGCGTCACAGACAGAGTGGTAGCAGCATTTTCAAAGCGCACATTTGATCCTGAATCGGCAGTTTGCGTAACAAAGGGAATTCGAGAACCTGCTGAGATCGTGGCCGCACTATTGTCAAGCACCGTTACTTTTGGTGCTGAAACTAGTTTTGATTCCCCTCGTTGTTCACCAAATGCCAATGCCAAATCAAGATCTAAGACATTATTTATGCTACCCAACTGTAGCCCTGCACTATGAATACCTGTTTGTACTGAGCCAAAATCCAAAGCAAAAGGAATATTTACATTATTTGGAAACCAAAGCCCTGTTGGATTCCCTGTCTCTGCAGTAAACCGCGCGTTCCCGGACCAGTTGATACCAAGTGATCGACCAAAGGTATCTGTTGCTTCAACGATACGTGCTTCAATCGAAACTTGCGGCGTTTGTGTATCCAAAATATCTACCATTTTTTTGGCTTTATCCAAATTCTCACGAATATCTTTGATAATCAACGTATTGGTACGACTATCGATATCAACAGATCCACGTTCAGATAGGATAGATGATATTTGCCCCGTTAACGTTCCAGCATCAGCATAAGAAACAGGTTTAAATAATATATCCAAAGGCTTGACTGCCTGAGCAGCAGCTTGTGCCGCAGCCGCAGCTTCTTTTTCTTGTTGTAGTTTTGCTGACGGTGCAATTCGAACAATAGAGCCATATTTTTCAAACCAAAGTCCTTTACTTTGCAAAATGATGGCGAACGCCTGATCCCAAGGAACATCATCAAGCTTAATCGTTACCCTACCACTTACCTCATCAGAAATAATCAAATTAAATTTTGAGATATCCGCAATCAATCGGAAGATACTTCTGATATCTGCATCTTTGATGTCGAGCGAAATTTTTCTGCCGGTGAATTTTTTTCCCTCGATATTTCCGGCGAGGATTTGCCCCATTTGACTTAAAGGCTCAGTACCATCTAAAGAATCACTCATAAATGACTCTTTGACGTATTTATAGTTCTTTGTGGGTTTAAGAAGCACTGTTGGATTTTGTGCATCACGAACAGAGGAAAGGTCTTCCACACCTACAACTTCTGCAGTCTCAAATCTTTCCTCAGCGGGTTGTTTTATCACGACAGTTTCTGGCGCGACCTGTTGTGCACTGGCAATGTCCGCTTTAGCGGGAATTTGAAAATCAAGCTCAATGATTTTTCCATTTTGGACCAAATCATATTTAGCATCAGGAAGGTTCAAATCGATAAGAAAAGAAACAGCTTTATCAGAAGCATCATATTGCGGTGTAATACGGCTAACATACGATTGATATTCGCTTGTATCTAAATATCTCTCAAGCAACGTATTTTTAAACTTGGCGTTTGGGATGTACACCCGAATTTGTGTATTTGAAACCTTTAAAACGTCAAACTTCACATCTTCCCGATTCATGCCAAACTTAATCTGTGATTTTTGCAAATCTTCTTTTTGTTCAAATTCAACCGACTCAACCACCACTTTTCGGCGGTTAAATACGTCTAACCCAAGGTCAACATTAACATCAGATGGTGTTTCAAAAGTCGTTGTTGCCATGGTATCCAACGATGTATCATTTGTACTTTCATCAGATAGTATGGGTTGCTGTTCTGATACACCCAGCCCACCTCGTGCAACAACAATCGTAACCTTATTTTCATTTTTTGAGAGTGTATAATTAGGAACCTCATCCGTACTTAAATCCAACACAACTCGAGTAAAACCTTCATTTTTGCCAACACGTACTTGCGAAACCTCAGTCGTTTCCAAGGCAATATTCGGTTCTGGAACGCTAGATTCATTTACACCCTGAAAATCAAAAACCAAACGGCTGGGTGAGGCAAGCGTCTTTTCCTCAACCATATCAAACGCACCATCGCCAGTAACAATAACTACCGTTCCTTCTTCGGACGTAGCATAGTCCACCGCCGTCAAAGCCGTGGCTGGGCTCATTGCAGTAGTGCTGACTGGTTGGGAGGCCACTTCTTCACTCAATGCAAATGGATCGCCTACCGGATCTTCCTCTACAGAAAACACTTGTCCAAGATCTCCAAAGGAAGTGTCATCAAACGCAGGAGCTGCCCCCAAAGCCTCTCCCGTTGATTCAAATGCAGGATCATTTTGTGTTAAGTCAACAAGACTCTCTGCATCTCCAACTGAGATAACCAGACGATTATCCATCGAATCCAATTTGTATTCAGCTGGTACATTCAACGAAATCTCAGCTCGACTCAATGAACTTTCCCCCTCATCAAACTGCTGCAACGAAACCAACGAAACCGTACTATCTCCAACAACATACTCTGATTTCACATTGCCCATTTTGGTATCTGTAAGATCAACGACAATACGATCCGGATCTTCCAATTTAAAAATATTTGGGGTCATCTCTTTGGTACCTTCAAATACGATAACAGTACCGAGCACATCACTTTTCACATCAACGGATTGTAGTATATTTGGCCCTACAACTTCAGCTTGAGAAGAAGTTTCTTGCGGAGTTGATGGTGTCTTATCACCACCACAGGCAACAAAAACCAGAAGCAATGACACAGAGAAAAGTCGCATTGACTTTTTCATCCAATCGTTGTTTTTTCTCTCTCCCATATCTTCCCTCACTCATCTGAAAATTTAAAATCTAAACTCTCAAGTTCCCTATCTTGTAATTCTTCATCATCATGCAAATTGATTTCAAGCTGCCGTACTGTAATATCACCTGTAGGGCTTCTATATTCTTCCTGAACCAACAATTTTGAACGCGACACTTTAGATATTTTACCACCGTTACGCCCGATGCGAGTACCTTTTTCACCGATATAGCTATAACCATCAGGTGCACGAAACAACGCTTTAGGTTTTGCAATCCCCCAAATAATGGCTGTCAATTGCAAATCAGCCAGTTCAAAACTTTCTAAAATCGAAGTTAAATCAACCTCAAGCTTAGCAACCGCTTTACCTTCATATTCTTTAAAAGGATCTCTACGCCCACTTGGATTATAATAAGTAACGATCTCATCTGATTTTAGCAAATTAAACTCGGCGACTTGTGGCTCATTTTGTATTTTTTTCCCATTTTCTTTTACGCGCGCTTCAACTTGAGACATGCGAGCTTCAAGATCTAAATCAGACGCACAACTCACAAGCCCAAACAGTGCTACTATCAATGTTATCAGTGTGCGCACTATCGTCTTCTCCTTCTTCTTCGGGCTTGACTATTATTGCCATCGTCACTAGACGATTGATTAGCTGCTGTGTCTTTCCCACTTGAAAATGTATACGTTGTCACCGCAGTATTCATCTCTAAAACTGTTTCATTTCTTACAACAGTTTTATTCGTAAAGTTAATATTGCTTACATTGATAATCCGGTCTAATTTCCCAATACGGTCGATAAACTCTGCAATACGATGATAACTCCCCCTAAGCCTAACATCCAATTTAAGCTCACTATAAAAGTCTTTACGAGCCAAACTTCCAGGCTTAAACGAAAGCAATTCGATATTGGCTTTTTCAGCTTCGACAAAAAGCTGCTTGTACAAATTGTGCACATTGGCTTCGTTCGGCAATAGTGTGACTGCTCGCTCCAGTTGCTGATTAAGAATATTTACTTCTTCTTGAAATTTCGGCAAATTATCTCGGATCGCCGCATTTTCTATATATTTTACTTCCAACCCTTTACTCTCTTGAACTTTTTTTTCTAACTTTTTTACTTTTGGATCATAAATCAGAAAATACAACGTAACAAAAATAACAATCGGAATAGCCACAATAATAAGCCATCGCAAGGACATTGGAATTTTTGAGTACTTATCGAAGAACTGATCCATCTTTACACAGCTCCCGGTGTATATGTAACGCCACACTTAATAACAAATTTTTGAAGATTGACTCCGTTGGATGACTCTTGGGTTACTGACTCCAATGTAACCGTCGTAAAAAAACCGGAATCCCGAAGTTCGTCGACAAACAACTCTACCGTTGGTCCATCAACGGCTATACCATCCAAGCTAAGATTTCTTCCCTCCTCTTTGAATGTATTGATCCAGAGTTTTTCGGGCAAAATAATGGCAAATTCTTCCATAAAATTAACAGGCCCTGTTCTCTGAGCATTGAGCTGTTTGATTGTTTTAATTTTTTTCTCAAGATCTGCTTTTTGCTTTTTGAAGTCATCAACCTTCTTAATCACACTATCAAGAGATTTTATCTGCGTATTCAAGCGAGTAATATACTGCTCTTCGTGTGAAATTTTTTTATTGATTCCCGCATCCAGTAACACAAAATACATCACAGCCGACACAACACACAATCCGGCCAAAACAATCATATGAAAAATAAATATTTCTTTTTTAAACTTCGATTTCGTAGGAAGAAGATTGATCCGAATCATTTAATCCCCCAACTCTCTCATTGCCAATCCTACAGCCACAGCTGCAGACGCTGAAACTTCTTGAATTTGTTCAAAATTAAACTTTTCTTGATTAACTTCTATTTCCTTAAACGGATTGACAATCTCTACCGGAAGCTCAAGCTTTGTTTCAATGACATTTGATAATGAAGGGATTTTAGAAGATCCTCCCATCAGAAAAATACGAGAAACCCTTCCTTTGGCAGAAGATGCCGCATAAAAGTCCAACGATCTTTGAATCTCTCCAGTGATTGATTCGGAAACAGATCGAATGATCCCACCCACTTCCTGCGGTATAACCGCTTCAGTTGTTTCCATCGGAGCACCAAAATCACCACCAAGTTTTAACGACTCGGCTTGTTCCATACTGACATTCATTTGCTTTTGAATTTCACTGGTGTATAGGTTGCCACCGATATTGATATCGCGGGTAAAGGCTGAGGCCGAACTTTCTAAAATATTTACGTTGGTAATCGTCGCACCAATATTGACCAAAGCAACAACATCATTATCGTACCCTGGGTAATTCAACTGGAACATATTTTCGATGGCAAATGCATCAACGTCCATGATCATTGGTTTTAAACCGGCTTCGACAAAAATATCGGTGTATTCGTTGACCACTTCTTTCTTTGCAGCCACCAAGATAACCTCCATCTTACCGGCTTCGTTGACCATGTCATTGCCATCAATGATTTGAACATCATAGTAAACATCATCACGATCAAAAGGAATATATTGCTCAATCTCCCATTGAATATTTTCTTCCAGCTCATCTTGTGTCATATAAGGGTAGGAGAATTTTTTCATGATCACTGAATGTCCTGATACAGATGTGGAAACGTTCTTTGCCTTGATGCTATTATGCACCATCATCTCCCGAATTTTATCAATGATATTATCCTTACTCACAATGGTTCCATCGACAATCGTCTCAGGCTCCAAAGGAGCAATCTGAAAGTACTCCAAAGAATAAAGGCCCTTGCTACGCTTTAAGCCCACAAGCTTAACGCTACTGGAACCTATATCAACGCCAATGACAGATTTATCTCTTGATAAAAACAAAAGAGCTCTCCTTACAATAAATTGAGTTTCCCTACCTCAAAGCTTTATTGTAGGGTTATTTTATATTTTGAACAACTTTTTGCTCAAAAAAATGATAAAACAAATTGAAGTTACAGCTTTTTTGTTGCCATATAAATGCAATGCGAAACTTGTATTATGCATAGACTGCACGGTTGAACTTCCCACAACCAGCACAAGTGGAAACAAAACTTTCCACTTCTCGCATAAATCCCTATCAGATTGCATATAATTTTAATGAGTTAGATATACATGCCTCGTGTCAAAAAAAGAAATGCTTTGAAGACTTACAAAAAAAATGTCTATGATATAATGGAGGCCTATATGGTTAGGGCACACAAACATTCTAAAAATGGATATACGCTCATTGAGATCATGATATCAATGA
>JAGRMV010000009.1 GCA_020441045.1 Deltaproteobacteria bacterium
CCTACCAAAAATTGATCGAGTTAGGCATCTCAGCCATTGAAGTTGCCGACCACACTAAAAGTCCTGAAATTTTAGATGGGCGGGTAAAAACCCTACATCCGTCGATTCATGGTGGCATTTTGGGCATTCGTGACAACTCGTCTCACCAAGCCCAAATGCAAGAGCATCAAATTGCGCCGATTGATCTGGTCATTGTTAACCTCTATCCATTTGAAAAAACAGTCTCCCAAAACCCTGAATACGCGCAAGCTATTGAACAAATCGACATTGGTGGCCCCACCATGCTTCGTAGCGCCGCCAAAAATCATGCTTTCGTCACAGCACTTATTGAGCCTGGGCAATACGAAGAACTAGCACAAGAGCTTGCCGCCAACAACGGTCAGATTTCTCTGAACTTTAGAAAAAACTGCGCGCAAAAAGTTTTTGAGCGTACCGCATTGTATGATGCTTGCATTGCAACCTATTTTCAAAGTACGCAAGATACATTTCCAAAGGTTTTTCCGCTAGGGCTAAAAGAAAAACTCTCTCTTCGCTATGGAGAAAACCCGCATCAGCAAGCTGCCTTTGTATTGACGGGTGATAAAATAGGCAAAAGCATGGTCGATCAAACCATCCAAGGCAAAGCCTTATCTTATAATAACCTCATTGATGTGCATGCAGCAGTCGACTTGATGCTTGATGTTGAAAAAGGCTTTACTGTTGGCATTTTTAAACACACCAACCCATGTGGTGTTGGCCGCTCAACGACTTCACTTGAAGAGGCCTACAAACTGGCCCTAGCTTGTGACCGCACTTCAGCCTTTGGGGGCATTGTCGTCTTTTCACACACTGTTGATGAAAAAGCAGCGCAGAGCTGCACGCAAATATTTACAGAAATTGTGATTGCACCAGGCTTTACTGACACTGCCAAAAGTGTATTTGCCAAAAAGAAAAACCTGCGCTTGTTACAAATTGACTTTCAACAGGCAAACCAAGACATGGGTGGCTTTGAGATCAAACGGGCCTTAGATGGATACTTGATCCAAAATCGAGACCGTAAAATGGAAGATGTATACACATGTAAAGTAGTCACCAAACGCGCACCTACTCAAGAGGAATTGGCTGCACTTGATCTATCTTGGCGCGTTACAAAACATGTCAAATCCAATGCCATTGTTGTCACCGATGACCATAAAACCCTAGGTATTGGCGCAGGACAAATGAGTCGAGTGGATTCTACACACATTGCCTTGGGTCGCCTACAAGGACAAAAACCGAAAGTGCTGGCACTTGGGTCAGATGCATTTTTCCCATTCCGAGATAGCATTGATTTGATTGCCAAACATGGGGTTACTTGTGTGGTGCAGCCAGGTGGATCCATTCGAGATGATGAGGTGATTCAAGCTGCCAATGAACACAATATCGCCATGGTTTTTACTGGGACTCGACATTTTAAGCATTAGACCTCAAGCTTACAGGACAGTTGGATTCGCACTTTCTGGAAAAAAATTTGCGTCCACACTGCCAGCCAATAACTATCATTTGACCTAAGGGTATTTTCAAGCTACACCCACAAACATGAATGTACTTCTTGTTGGATCAGGTGGTCGTGAGCATGCGTTGGCTTGGAAAATAGCCCAGTCGGAACAACTACAAAAACTATTTGTCGCACCTGGTAGTGATAGTATCGCTACCCTTCCCCATACAAATTGCATTGATATTGGCGCAACTGATTGCCAGGCACTGGTCAATTTTGCCAAAGACAATAACATTGACCTGGTCATTATTGGTCCAGAACAACCGCTGGCAGAAGGATTGGCTGATCTATGTATTAAACATAACATTAATGTATTTGGTCCTACCCAACAAGCCGCCCAGCTCGAAGCTTCGAAAATCTTTGCCAAAAACATCATGTTAGAAGCCGGTATCCCCACAGCCAACAGTCAAAGCTTTACAAACCTAAGCAGTATCAATGATTATTTAAAACAAGCTTCTTATCCACTGGTCATCAAAGCAGATGGTTTGGCAGCAGGTAAAGGTGTTGCTGTATGCCAAACTCAGATTGCCGCTATGGACTTTGCAAGCAGCATCTTTGAGGAGCAAAAATTTGGTACAGCCGGAGCCAAGGCGTTGGTCGAAGAATGTTTGATCGGAAGAGAGTGCTCTATCTTAGGTATTACTGACGGTAAAACTATTCGACTTTTAGAAAGTGCGCAAGATCACAAGCGTCTCAAAGACAACGACCAAGGTCCTAATACTGGTGGCATGGGTGCCTATTCACCTTCCCCCATATTTACCCCTTCTTTAAAAGAAAAGGTCTTGGCACATGTTTTTCAACCTTTACTTACAACTTTACAGAAAAAAAACATCCCTTACTGCGGCATTATCTACGCAGGAATTATGGTAACTCACGACGCATTTTATGTACTGGAGTTCAACGCCCGCTTTGGTGATCCGGAAACACAGGTTATTTTACCCCGTTTAGATTCTGACATCTTAGATCTTTTTATGCATGCAGTCGATGGCACGTTGGCACATGCGGATATAAGATGGAAAAACGAAGCAGCCCTAACCATTGTGATGGCATCAAAAGGTTATCCAGAAAGCAGCGAGAAAGGTATACCCATTGAAGGATTAGAAACAAAACTAACCAATGCTATTGTCTTCCATGCTGGCACAAAAAAAGTGGAAGAGCAGTGGCAAACCAATGGTGGCAGGGTACTAGCAGTCACTTCAATAGCACCTAATCTTGCACAAGCCAGAGCAACTGGTTATGAAAATGTCAAACATATTACTTTTGCAGGTTCACAAACTCGATCTGATATTGGAAAAGATATATAATCACAATGGCCACTGTACTTCCATTTTGCGCAACTCGTTATCAAGACAGTATTGCTCTAGATAAAGTTACTGCACCCCCCTATGACGTGCTTCAACCAAAGATGATTGAAATTTTGCGCGCGCAGTCCCCGTACAACGCTGTTTACCTTTCAAAGAATAAAAACAAAAACCTACCTCATCCTTATGCGCATATTCCTGACATACTGAAAACCTGGCATGCAGAAAAAGTGCTACAAACCGATGCAAAGCCATTTTATTATTACGCTGAAGATACTTTTACCTTTGAAGGACTGTCTAAAACCCGCAAAGGTTTTTTTGCCTTAATCGAAATTCAGAAAGGCGAAACCAAAATCATTCCACATGAGCATACGCTAAAAAAACACATCCAAGATCGCTTGCACTTGATGGACCAAACCAATGCTCACTTAAGTCCTATTTTTTTGATTGGAGATGATCCCGAGCAAACTCTATATAATATTATTTCATCAATTACACCTTCTACCCCACAGACTTTTAAACGTATTGATACTGGAGAAGAACAAACGTTTGGGACCATTACTGACTTAAAAATCCAACAACAGATACAAAGTTATTTTGAAAATCATGATTTATTGATTGCAGATGGTCATCACCGCTTTAAAACTGCTCTTGAATACGCCAACACTCACAACACAACCTCCCATGTCCTTGCTTTTATTGCTTCTTCTGCAGATCCAGGCCTTGTACTATCCTCAATTCATCGAGCTATCAAACATGAAAAATCTGCCTATGCATGGATTCAAGATAAAATGGATCTTTTTACTCCACAGCCCCTTTCCAAAGATTTTTTTGAGCAATCAGATACTCCTTTTGCTTTGCTCGATTATACCCATCAAATCATGTATTTATACAAAACCCCGGCTTCAAAAACACCCACAATATCCTTTGAAAAAAACATTATTGAAAATCAAATGCAAATTGATCTACGCACAAGCCAAGGTCAAAATCAGGTCAAATTTTTCAAACACGACCAGGACCTACAAAACTACTGCCAACAAAAACAAGCACTAGGTTTCTGGCTCAAAGCCATGAAGATCGAGGATGTCTTCGACATATGTAAACGCGGAGAAATCCTCCCCCAAAAATCAACCTACTTTTTCCCAAAAGTTCTCGATGGACTTGTCTATTGCGAATTACAACAATAGTTCACCAATAGCTCTTGCCACACCCATAGAAGCAAAAAAAAACAAGGCGATCAGCCTTGTCCTTCTTCATTCAACCCATCCTTAAAAAAGGGGATACACCCCCTAGATGCATCGTTAGGAAGTTTTTTCAATACTTGCGAAGCTGTTTGAAAAAACTTCCTAACGATGCCACATCTTCACACAAAAATCCTCTCTCACCTTCCCCTTATCACTCTTCTTCTCCCACATCCCAATTCTCTAATTTTTCAAAAGCTTTAATCGTTTCTATCATCCAGCGGGTGGAGGGGTTGGGGGATTCACATGATATCGGAACATTTTTTTCAGCTAAGGCTTTTGACGTCGAACTACCGATTGTGGCAATTTTAACACCGGAAGAAAAAATCCAATGCCGAATCTCTTCATCATTGGGCCTCATAGAAAAAAAACTATTCACCGCTGTTGGTGAAGAAAACAACAACCAGTCAACTTCAATCGAAGCCAGCGCTTGATAGTAACTTGCGACGTTTTCGTGTGGCAGTACATCATAAAATTCAATAGGAACAATCACTGTGCCTTGCTGCTCTAGATTTTCAGGAATTTGTGAAATAGATCGTTTGGAGCGTGGAAACAACACTGTTTTACCCTTTAAATCAACTTCTTGCATCCATTGATCAAAAAACTCTTTAGAGGTTTTTGGGATCTGTGGTGTAAAGGCGATTTGATATCCAGCTTGTTCAATGGTTTCTCTGGTTTCATGACCGACAGTCGCAATCTTGATTGCATGCAACTGCTGTTGCAAATTGTTTTTTTTGAGAAATTCTTCGTACAATAAAAACGCATTTTGACTGGTAAAAATAATCCAGTCGTACTTTTCAATTTTGGCCAATAACTTGATCATCTCTTGATCAGACAAAATCAATTTCGGCTCAATGCATGGAATAGATATAGGAATGGCCTTTTCTAAATGCAATAATTTTTCGATTTTTTTGATCTGATATTCTGTTTGCGTTAACAGAATGGTTCGTTCTTCCAAGGGAAATTTTTTTCCGATAATTCTTTCAGCACCCATTATGGACATCCTCAATAAGTTTCTCTGCACCTTGGTTACGTAAATACTCTACCATCTGCACAACTACATGTTGATAATTTTTTTCAAAGGGAATTTTATGCGCAATCACACTACTAGCATCTCTATTAGAAAGAAAAGCATGCAATATCTCAATACCGTCGCATTTTTCCCAACACATCCCAAGTGGAACCGAACATCCACCATCAAGTATTGACATAACATAACGCAGTGAAGAGATTTCCTGCCAAAGATTTTGATCCTGCCAATCCAGTAAAAAAGAAAGCTTGGAATGATTCTTCGCAGTAACTGCCAAATACCCTTGACCAATCGCAGGTACGAACTTTTCAACAGGCAAAAAAGATGCGATTTTTTCAGCATATTCCATACGTATCATACCGCTGGCGGCAAGAATGATTCCATCCAAATCTTGCTCATGCATTTTTTTTAATCTCGTTTGTAGGTTTCCACGAATAGGAACAGGATCAATATTTGGATAATATTTACGTAGCTGCGCAACTCTCCTCGCACTCGAAGTACCAACTTTTGCTCCTTTGGGCATGTCATCAAGTTTACTGTATTTTTCAGACACAAGGACATCTCTGACATCTTTTTTCAAGCCTGCTGCTACCAAAGAAATACCCTTAGGAAAAATCGATGGCACATCCTTTAAACTGTGGATAGCCATATCAGCCCGACCATCAATGATGGCTTGATCTAACTCTTTGGTAAAAACACCCTTCTGGCCAATTTTATCAAACCGATCATCTAGATTTTGATCACCTGTGGTTTTCATCGCCAAGATTTCAAACTCTTCATCTGTTATTCGCTTAAAATCATCGACCAGTGCTTTGGTTTGCGCAACCGAAAGATCACTATCACGTGTAGCTACTTTAATCATAACGCTTCGTCTTCCTCGACCATAAAAACCTTTTGCACAAGATCGATACGCTTATTACGATCATCTTTATTTTTGGTTTCTTGAATATACATAATTGGATTTAACAAAAGTTTTTCTGCCATTGAAATAAATGATTTTTTTATTTTTTCCGCTTCTTCTTGTGATAGCTCAAGTTGGTCGACCAATCTCCGAATTTCCTGTTCACAAATGGGATCGATATTGGCACTAATTTTCTGAATCGTTTGAGATATCGAAGGCAGCGTGAGTGAATGAATGAATGCTTCTACTTCTTTTTCTACTAATTCTTGCGCCTCTTTGGCTTCAGATTGACGAATTTGGATATGTCTATCCACGACATTTTGCAAATCATCAATATCGTACAGATACACATCTTCCAGTTGGTGAATCTGAGGATCTAAATTACGGGGCACAGAAATATCAACACACAAAAGCGGCTTATGTTTTCTCGATGATAAGTGGGGACGCATTTGATCAGCTGTTAAAATGTGCTGATTGGCGCCCGTTGAAACCAACAAAACATCAATATCGCTTATTTTTTTTTCTAATGCATCCATGCGGAGTGGAATCCCGTTGGTTTTTTTGGCCAGAGATACCGCATGGTCATAGGACCGATTCATAATCCACATGTTTTTAATTGTATTTTTTTGAAAGTGCTTTGCAGCCAATTCTGCCATTTGGCCTGCGCCAATAATCAAAACTTCTTTGTTATCTAAGCTTTCAAAGAACTCTTTTGACACATCCACTGCAATTGAACTCAAAGAAATCGAATAATCTCCAATTTTTGTTTCGTTGCGCACTCTTTTTGCAACCCGAAAGGCTTTTTGAAAAACTCGATCTAAAAGTGAGCTTATGTAATGATGGTTTTTTGCGTATTCGTAGGCTTGTTTAACTTGTCCTAAAATTTGTGGCTCACCTAAAACCATCGAATCAAGACTGGAAGACACTGTAAATAGATGAAGTATTGCTTCTTCATTCTTTTTTTCATAGGTCATGGAAGCATCAATATTATATTTTCCGAACAAGTGTTGTTTTTGGCTACCTGCGCCATGTGTATAAAGCTCAATACGATTGCAGGTTTTCAATAGAACTCCTCCCTCGAATCCATCTACATTTTGTAGGTCAAGAAAAAGAGCTGGAGAATCTATATCACTTTGTATTTTTTCCCGAACCTCTACAGGTGCTGTTTTAAAATTCAGGCCTATTACTTGAATAACATTTTTATTACCAAGCATAGGCACCATACATACTTAGACTTAAAAACAAACAACCGATGATCAGCCAAATAAAGAAATGAACACCTCTCAGTCCTTTCCATAAACGAACAACCAGCATAGAAAAAAAATAAACCCAGGTCGATACCGAAGCAATAACCTTAGGTTCCATGATCCAGTTTGAATCCCACGCATGATGCGCTAAAGAAAATCCATTGATTACCAATATCGTCAATAAGAAAAAGACCAGATAAAGCAGATAGACAATATGACGATGCATTTTTTCCAAAGAAGGAAAGATGTACATCCAAGCTGGTTTTTTAACTTTCATTTTCAAAAAATGATCAAGCCGAACATACACGCACGAAAAAACAAATAAAAAACTTACAGCAAGCATTAGGCTCGCAACCAAAAGGCCATGCACACTATGAAAAATATGGCCCATACTATTTAAACCAACCTTTTTTATTCGTTGTTCGTTTTTCTAATAGCATTGCCACTGCTCGCAACTCCTGACTTGCTTGCAAATGATTTTTATTTTCATTTAAACAGCGTTGAAATAATGCTTTAGACTTTTCAAATTCACCCTCATGCTTAAAAATAAGACCCTGATAGTAATACACATCATCTTTGGCTTTATCTTGTTTCAATGCTTTTGCAATAGCAGACTTGCCAGATTCGATAAGCTTGTTATCATTGGTTTTTAAACCCATGCGATACTCAGCCCATCCTAAACGTATAAAATATTCATATTCTTGAGAGTAAAGCGCAATCGCCTCCTTAAAAGAAGTACAAGCCTTATCAAATTGCCCTCTTCTTAAAAAGTCCATACCATCCAAAAACAGACTTTCAGATTTTACCACTTTTTCAACATCGACTTGCTTTTCAACATTACCCGAAAGCTTTTCATCATAGGCTTGTTTCAAGGCGACTTTACTTAAATTTTGATATGCCTCGGTAATTCTTGCAAAAACTTTTTCAGTTTTTTCTTTGGTAAAGCCCTCTGTTAGCTTAAATCGATCGGGGTGATAATGTTTGGCAATTTCAAAATACTGGGGCACAACATCTTTAGAGGATACTGAACTTGGTAAGCCCAGTAGCTCATAGAATGTTAGCGCTCCATAGTTGTCGTATATTTTTTTAAAATCAAATCCTGCATAATATTTTAGCTTGGTTTCTTCTTGGGCTTTTGTTTTTTCAAAAGCGACCAATTCAAAGTCCAAAAGGGTACGGACAAAGCAATGAACCTCCCACTCTGGCGCTCCGACAAATTGTGCCACGCTTTTAACTTTTTTTGTTTTTTTTAAGGTCTGCATTATCTTCAACTGGGAAGGTGTTAAACTGAGCGCATCTACTGACAACTGCGGATGATTTTTGATGACAATAGCTTCATCAGACACAGTAGGTTTGACCTTTTGATGGTACGTAAGTCTTCTTTCGAACAAGTAAATAAAAAACGCTTCGGTAATTTCAATGGGTACAACATCTTTGGGAATTTGACTAACAACAATATACTTCCCATCCCGCCACGAAAACAACGCGTCAAACAGTTCATTCATTTTTGTATTTACATAACTTTGGATCTGATCAAATCGAACCAAGTTACTTTGTATGGCAGCCTGAAAAAAAGGAATCCCTTGTGTTTGTTGTACTTTTTTCACCTGCATAAAAGTTGTATCAGAAAGCACCCCTTGCTCAAAAAAATACTTTCCTAGTGTTGCCTCATTCACAATAGCCAAAGGTGTTTTAAGTTTTTGATTTTCGATGACAACTGAATGCTTCTCTTTTCCGGACGCGAATACAAAGACTCCATTGTACTGATCGCAAATGGCTTGGTAAAGCAGTGAAAATGCTGATTTTTTCTTCAACTCACCAGTATCTTTGATATTCATGTTCATTGGCAACGACTTACATATCATATCTTTCTATAAATTCTAGTGATCATAGTCTGTTAGAGGTTGACAGATGAGCTATGCGGGACTACTTTCACGTTGTGATTATGTGGAATATGTATTTATAACACATAGCCACAAACCCAATTTGACCCTAGAAAAGAGGAGCGTATGGCTGACAATATAAATAATGTTTCGGATGCTAACTTTGAAAATGATGTTCTTGGATCAGACAAGCCTGTACTTGTTGATTTTTGGGCACAATGGTGTGGACCATGCAAAGCCATCGCGCCCGTTCTTGAAGACTTGGCAGTGACTTATAAGGACAAAATCAGCGTGGCCAAAGTAGATGTAGATGCCAACCCTGCAACTCCACAAAAATTTGGTATTAAGGGCATTCCTACGTTGATTTTATTCAAGAATGGACAAGTCGTAGACCAAATTGTAGGGAATGTACCCAAAGATAAAATCGAGCAACTGATTCAAAAGGCCTAATCTCCTGTAACTTTAGAATTGTGTAGGGCAGTGCTGATTTCCCTTGCCCTACACAATTCTACATGACTCATCCTTTTTTGGAGGCATGGGTAAGCCGATGAATGCTAATATTCATCAATATACCCAATGCTATAAAACTTGTAAGCAGGGACGTTCCTCCATAGCTAAAAAACGGCAATGTCATCCCAACAACAGGCAACAACCCTAGCTCCATCCCTAAGTTAATCATTGTCTGAATCAATATGGTCGATGTAAGTCCAAAAGCTGCAGTGATCCCAAATACATCCTTCGATGTCATTGCGATATTTAACCCTAATAACCCTATTAAAAAATATAGCCCTAGCAACACCAGCGACCCCATAAAACCAAATTCTTCAGCATAGTTGGAAAATACAAAATCCGTATGCTGCTTGGGCAGGAATTGTAATTTACTTTGCGATCCTTTTAAATACCCTTTACCCAAAACTTTTCCTGAACCCACAGCAATTTTAGATTGAATAATTTGATATCCCTTGCTGTCGGCATATTTTTCGGGCTCTAAAAACGAAATAACCCGATCTTTCTGATATGGCTTTAAGGCAAATTTCCATGCCAACGGAACACTCACAAGACCTAAGGTTACAACCAATATTAGAATCTTTCGCTGCACCCCAACAAACCATATCATCATACACCCTGTAAAAAAAACAACAAGCGTCGTACCTAGATCGGGCTGCTTCACAATGAGTATACACGGAATAACAAGAATAATCATGGGTACAATCAAATCAACCAAGTTCATTTTTCTTTTTTGGTGGTGGCCATGAAAATAGGTTGCCAAACCGAGCACCACTGCAATTTTTGCCAGCTCAGATGGCTGCAAATTAAAAAACCCTAGATGAATCCAGCGCTGTGATCCACCTGCTGATTTTCCAAAAAAAAGAACAAATAGCAAAAGAGAAACTGTGCCCACATACCAAAAATAACCTGTACGTATATAAAAATGATAATGGACCAAAGCGAGAAACATTCCAATAACAACACCTCCGGACATCCACAACAACTGATTGTAAAAATAGCGGGAGATTGATAAATCAAAAGTTGCGCTATAAAGGTTAAATAACCCAATTACGCAGATAGCTAAAACAGTTAAAAAGAAAGGCCAGTCGGCTTTATCTAAGTTTAATTTTTTCCATATTCGTATCATATATTCTCTTTAGCAAAGTATTTTTCTATAATATGTCGTGCCAGTGGAGACGCTCCACTACTGCCGTGCTCGCCATTTTCAACGATAACTGCTACGACTATTTCAGGATCTTCTGAAGGGGCATATCCGACAAACCATGCATGATCTTTAATATCTTTATCTGACTTCAGGGAAACAACTTGCGCAGTCCCTGTTTTCCCCGCGACAGGTACTATACGCGAGTTGGCATACCAATACGCTGTACCTCCGACTTCCTGTACAACACGTTGCATACCATCTAAAATGGGTTGCATGACCTCATCTGGATACTCAATAACTGCCTTCTCTTTTCTCTGAAACCCTTTTTCAATAATTTCATCCGGTGAGGATATTCCTTTAAGAACCTGAGGCTGCAAAACCCTTCCACCGTTAATCAATGTTGCATATACCACAGCCATTTGTAACGGAGTCGTCAGAATTGCACCTTGTCCGATACCTACTGACAATGTTTCTCCACCTACCCATGGTTGCCCATAGGTTTTTTGTTTCCATGCTTGATCAGGCACTAATCCACTAGATTCACGTGCAAAATCAATATCCGTCTTACTTCCCAAACCAAAAGCTCTAGCGTACTTGGCAAGATTTTCAATGCCAAGTCGTTTAGACATTTCGTAAAAATACACATCACAGGAATGTTTGATTGCATCTGACAAATTCATATAACCATGCCCTGATCTTTTCCAACAACGTTTTACTTCTCTTCCTAATCTGTAATATCCGGGACAAAATACAGTTTCTTCTGGAGTTGTGATTTTTTCCATCAAGCTCGCAAACGCCGAAACAACTTTAAACGTTGATGCAGGAGGATAAATCGCTTGCACAGAACGGTCAAAAAGTGGCTTATCAGCATTGTCGATCAAGGATTTCCAATACTCAGCATCAACTCCGCGTACAAAGTACTCTGAGATATAAGACGGCTTACTCTCCATTGCTAAAATTTCGCCACTTCGAGGATCCAAAGCTACAATACTTCCTTTTTTTCCTTCTAATAATTCAGACGCTAATAACTGCAAATCCATATCAATCGTCAAATATACATCCGAACCAGCAATAGATTTTTTACCTTTGAAAACAGATAATAAGTCATTGGTTGATGATAACTCTTGCTCTCTTCCCCAGACATCTTCTAGCACTGGACGAACACCGTCATGTCCACGCAGTTCAAGTTCATATTTTTTTTCTATGCCCGAAACTCCCCAAAACATCCCCATGCCATAACGCTGCCGATCTTCTTTATTAAGGTTTTTATAAGCGTCTGCATCTATTTCTCCCATACGTCCTAGTAAATGATTGGCAGAGCCAGGATATATATATGTTCTGGTAGGTATGAATTGAACATCAAAGCCATCTATGCGAGGTTGATTGGCTTTAATAATGGCAACTTCATTACGACTAAGGTTTTTTTTCAAAGAAAACCCTCGGTTTGAATTCGGATGTTTATATTTTGTATAATTTTTCTTTGCCTCTTCGTAATTCCAGCCGATCAGTTTGGAGACAGCAAGCAAAGCTTGGTCAATATTTTTACCCGCTTTATTTGGTACCATGATTAGATCGTATGATGGACGACTCTCAGCAATCATTTTATGATTGCGGTCGAAAATTCTGCCCCGAACGGCTGGTATTGTTTTTAATTTGATCCGGTTTTCCTCTGAGAATGCATACCACTTCTGGCCATGCAAAATCTGCAACTGCCAAACCCGAAACAACAATACAAAAAAAACTGCTGTCAAAATAACAAATGATACCCTGAACCCATATCTAAAATCATCGTGTGTTCGTCCGTGTGATAGTTTCATAGACTTCTGATAGGTGTAGTGAATAAGGTTCTTTGTTTTTCAAATCGATAGATCGTTTTTGCATCAAATCGGGTCAAAAGATCAAAAAGATATGGCGCAAGACTTGCGTGCAAGACGCAAGACAATAAAATATAACCAAACTGATGAAAAACACGTTCCGTCCCCGTTCCGAAGTAAATATGGAAGCTGTGCTCAAGCATGCATAGAGCAAATACCACCATACGAATAGAGGCATAGCTCTGGAAGACAAATTGAACTTTCAAGCCTTGCACAATGACAAAAACCAATAATAAAACTGGGACTTGCACACCTTCCCAAACATACCCTAATCCACTTTCGGCAATCGATAAAATAACAATCCAAACCAGTCCATGAAAAAAATCGCGGTTGAATGAAAAATACAAAATCAGCAGCAAAAAAAAATCAATCGTTAAACCTGCAATAGGACTGCCCAATAGCGCAAAAAATTCAGGCAACAAAACTGTTTGCAGCAACGCAAAAAAATAGATCAAAGCGCTGTACCCGATGATATTTCTCACTGTTGATCCTTTTCAGTTACATTTGGTACCAAAATCACAACTTCTTCAATATCTTTAAAATCAACAAAAGGCTTTACCGTTGCGTCCAGAAAAAGTCCTCTTCCTCGTACACCAACTGCTGATACCTTTCCAATAGGAAAACCTTTGGGATAAATTCCATCCAATCCGGAAGAAATCACCACATCACCTTCAAACACATCAGATTCCTTACTCAAAAATTGGAACTGCAACTGATTATAAGCACTTCCCTTTAACATCCCATTATCTCTGGACCTTTGAATAATAACATCGATACTGTGAGTAGGATCGGTAACAAGTAATATGTCAGAATAGCCATGATAAACTTCTACGACTTGCCCGATAATACCGTCACTATTAAGTACAGGGTAACCTTTATTAACTCCATGCTTGCGACCTTTTTGCACCCGAACGGTTTGTTCAAACCTAGAACTCCCATAGGCAACGCGTTGAGCTACAATTCTTCGATAAGAAGGATCGGGTTTAATATTGAATATTTTTTTCAGACGATGGTTTTCGTACTCAATCTCTTTCATCCGTACCAAATCATCGCGTAAGATAGAAACTTGATGTTTTAATTCAAAATTTTCTTTTTTCAGACGGACCAGGAAGATATATCCAGCTATCACATCATGAATACTTTTATACGTTGAATATACAAGCCATTGCATAGGCGCTGTAATGCCCACAATGAGCTTTTCGTGAAAGGCAGGATTGTCTTTTTTAGAAAACCCCAATGCAATAAATTGCATCAAAAAATATATGACCAAAAAAACAAGTAATAATCGTTTAAACTTTTTATTCACCTTACACGTACGTTACTGCTTGCAAAAGTTCTTCATCATCCAAGGCCTTGCCACACCCCATTACAATAACTGATAATGGATCATCGGCTACCCGAACAGGCAGGTTGGTTTCTTTTTGCACCAATTGGTCTAAATTACGAAGCAAGGCTCCCCCACCTGCCAAAACAATACCCTTGTCTACGATATCTGAAGCTAACTCTGGAGGTGTTTTTTCTAAAGCCAATTTGATTGCATCAATAATCACTTTCAGTGGCTCATCCAACGCTTCTCGAATTTCTTCCGAGGTCACTTCAAGTGTTTTTGGAATGCCTGCCACCAAATCCCGGCCTTTGACTTCTACTTTTCTTTCCTGTTTCAAATCATAGCCCGATCCGACCGACATTTTGATCAATTCAGCGGTGCGCTCACCGATCATCAAGTTGTACTTTTTCTTGATATAGCTGGCAATCGCCTCATCCATTTTGTCACCTGCCATACGTACCGATTTTGAATAAACGATACCCGATAACGATATCACTGCCACTTCAGTAGTTCCCCCACCAATATCAACAATCATATTCCCAACAGGTTTATCAATTTCTAAGCCAGCACCAATCGCCGCTGCCATAGGTTCCTCAATCAAAAAAACTTCTCGTGCACGTGCAGCAATCGCGGATTCTTTGACAGCACGTTTTTCGACCTCAGTCACACCAAATGGAATACAAATCACGATACGGGGGCGAACAAAATTTTTACGGTTATGTGCTTTGGAAATAAACTCCCTGAGCATGGCACTGGTGATTTCGAAATCTGCAATCACCCCATCTTTCATCGGTCGAACCGCAATGATGGAACCTGGCGTACGACCTAGCATTTCTTTAGCTTGGTGTCCGACGGCCAACACCTTCTTGGCATTTCTTTTTTTGGAAAGAGCAACCACAGAAGGCTCATTACAAACGATGCCTTTACCTTTGACATATACCAACGTATTGGCGGTTCCTAAATCAATCGCCAAGTCATTGGAAAAAAAACCTAATACTGAATCGAATAACACCCCCCTTACATATCAAAAAAGCTTGAAATCAATAAATTTTTTCTCATTTTGATGTCACTTTAACGCAATATATTATTGACTATACTCCATTTTGGACTTGTAATTTTTATCATTTGAAAATACGCTGCGGGGCAACGTTTGTTAATTTTATTGAAGTTACGTCAAGGACGTATTCCTAACTGTAACATCAGTAAACCTTATATTTTAGATAGGAAAAACATATGATTCGTTCTATCCGTGATGAAATTTCTAGTTGGTATATGCAACTTGTGCTTATCCTTTTGGTTCTCTCTTTTATTAGTTTTTATGGTTGGAGTGGTTCAGGGCTTGGCGCCGGCAATGTCGCTTCAGTTGGTAAAGAAAAACTCTCATTGCAAGACTTTCAATTTCAACTACAAAACCGCCTGCAATACTTTCAATCTCAGGGCATCAATATCACAAAAGAGCAACAAGGTTTTGTCCAAGATATGATCATCGGTGGATTCATTAATGAGCGCATTCTATACACCAATGCCAAACAAGTAGGGTTTGTTACCTCCACAGACCAAGTACGTAACAACATTCGAGATGCTTTTTCAGATTCTGAAGGTAATTTCAATTTTGATTTCTATAATAACTACGTTCGAAATCGCTTAGGGAAAAACCCAGCTATTTTTGAAAAAGAAGAAGGCAAACGCGTCCTGGCCCAAACTTATCAATCATGGGTACTTGCATCTAGTTTGCAAACACCACTGGCACTTGAAACAGACTACATCCACAATAACGATAAGCGCTCCATTTCTTTTATTGAAATCTCCTTAGATAACACAGAAAAAAAACTTTCATTGACTGAAGAAATCAGTGATGCCGAAATTCAAGAGCATTATAACCAAAATCAAGAAACATATACAACACTTGAAACTCGAAAATTTGATATCTTACGATTCGAACAACCTGAAAACCCTGAAGATGAGAGCATTGATTTTGCACAGAAATCGCGAGAAATTCTCACTTTGGTCAAAAATGATCCCGACCTGGACTACAAAACCTATGCAGAATCACAAGATCAAATTGATTTCCAAGAAACCGATTGGGTAACCTATAGTGATGCTGTTGACAACATCAGCAGTGAAGATTTGGCAATGATCATCAACTCTTCTTTATCTTTAAAAGAGGGACAACAAACAGATATTTTACAGTCTCGAGACGGCTCTGTTGTCTACCTGGCCAAAATCAAGGGCATTACTGAGCCTAAGGTCAAAGAACTTGATGAAGTTCGTACTCAAATCATCACGGTTCTTACCACTCAAAAAAAAGAGCAACAACTTAAAACCTATGCCCAAGATTTACTAAGCCAATGGACCAAAAACAATGCAACTCTGTCAGAGGCCGCAAAAAAGAAAGGCTATGAAAGCCAACATGCAGAAGATATTACATTTTCAGCTGACGGAAACATTCCAGTCATTGGCACAAGTGTAGAGATTAGCAAAGATCTTTTTGCGCAAAGCCTTAAAGAACAAGATTTCTTACCGAAAGTATATGAGGTTCAAGACAAATACTATATTGCGCAAATGGATAAAATTCAGATACCTGATATGAAAACATTTACAGATAAGAAAATTGAACTTTGGTCAGTTTCTTCGCAAGAAATTGCGCAAAACAAACTTGCAGCATTGTCAGAACGTACCCGAGAACGCACCAAAATCTTCCAGCTTCAGTCAGAAGAATTATAGCAAACTTGGTGACGTCATCTGCTTGGGTGGCGTAAGACCCATTGACGTTAAAATAGTTGGTGCAATATTTGACAAACTGCCACCTGGTGCAAGTTCAGTTTTTATTTCACTGCCCATCATCAGAAATGGAACGGGAGACAATGTATGAGAAGTATGCACCTCATGTGTAACCGGGTCCTTCATCATTTCGATATTCCCATGGTCGGCTGTTAGAAACACCGTGTAACCTCTCTCGAATGCGTTTTCACAAACCTGTTGCAACGCCAAGTCCGTGGCTTCAACTGCAGCAATTGCTGCATCCCAATTACCTGTATGACCAACCATGTCGGGCTGCGCATAGTTTACAACCAAAAAATCATGCGCCCCTGTTTGAATTTCAGCAACGAGTTTTTCCGTGACTTCTTTGGAGTGCATCGCTGGCGTCATGTCATACGTTGCAACTCTGGGTGAGGGAACCAAGTATCTATTTTCGCCAATAAAAGGAGCTTCTCTTCCCCCGTTAAAGAAAAAAGTAACATGTGCATATTTTTCTGTTTCAGCAATCCGGAACTGTTTTTTTTGTAGCTGCGCCAAATATTCTCCTAGCGACATTGATAAATCAACCGAAGGAAACAAAACCGACAAATCGAATGTAGCGTCATATTCAGTCATCGTAATTATTTTAGGAGAAACCGTACTTTTGACTGTCATCCCATGTTCCATTGCTGATAGGACTCTTACAATCTGTCGCATACGATCTGCTCTAAAATTAAAACAAACTACCACATCACCATCATCAATAGTGCCTATAGGTTTACCCTGCTGCGTTAGGACGGTAGGAAGGACAAACTCATCAGAAAGTCCTTGCGCGTATGCATTCTCAAGTGCTGTCATCGCGTCCGGAGCTTGATTCCCCTCGCCTTCAACAAGTACTTTATAGGCTTTTTCAGTTCTCTCCCAACGCTGGTCTCGATCCATCGCATAATAACGCCCTGAAACCGAGGCCATTTTGGCACCAACCTGTGAAAGTTTTTCTTCTAAAGCAATCATAAACTTTTTTGCACTACGAGGAGGTGTATCTCTGCCATCAAGAAAACTATGAAAAAAGCACCGCTGCATGGGCATGTTTTGTTTTGCAATAGCCGTTAACAGCTCAAAATAATGCTCTTGTGCGCTGTGAACATTGCCTGTTGAGACCAGACCAAGTAAGTGAATTTTTTTATGGTTCTCTTTGGCATATCTGATGGCATCCAGAAGGGCTGAATTTTCATAAAAGCGCCCATCTGCAATCGCATCATAGATGCGCACCTGATCTTGCGTCACTTTACGCCCGCAACCAATATTGGTATGACCAACCTCTGAGTTCCCCATCACGCCTTGTGGTAAACCTACATAGCTTTCAGATGCTTGCAACAACGTAAAAGGGTATCGTTGCAACGCTTTATCATAATAGGGTGTGTTGGCCTGAACAATAGCATTATCTTGTTTTTCATCACGATAGCCCCAACCATCGAGTATAATTAATACTGATTTTTTTTCTTTTGGCATAATTGCCGTCTACTCTATATGATTCCACTATGGACAGCAATTCGAAAGCGCAAATAACCTTCAATCCTGATAATGCTGGCATCACTCTACCAGGAGCAGATCAGGCGGTTCTTTGCTTACATGGATTTACGGCAACCCCTCAAACATTTTCTGAACTTGCGCGAGCAATCCATCAGCAAACCAGTTTTCACACGATAGCACCACTACTTCCAGGTCATGGCACTGTCTATACAGATTTAGATGAAATAACATACAAAGATTGGATAACATTTGCTCAAGAGCAATATCAAAAATTGTTACAGAGCTTCTCTCAGATTCATTTGGTTGGGTTATCCATGGGCGCAACCCTCTGTCAGATTCTCTCGCAAAAATATCCTGCAACGACCCAGAGCATATCGATGATGGCACCGGCCTTGCGCCTTTCTTCAACAATCGACCAGCTTCGCATGCATATTATGCAATATTTTCCCCAGCATTTGCTCGCCAAAATCATCAAACAAAAAAAAGAAAGCCTGCCTGGCTATGTTTCTTATTCTCAATATTCCGTAGCTGCCGTCAAAGCTGCTTTTGTATTATTTAGATATTGCGAAAAAAACCTGCAACCATCACATATTCCATGCTTAATCCAAACTGCTGAAAATGATCCTGTGATTGATCCATACTCATCTAAAAAAATTGCGACATACTATACAAATATCAAGCAAGTCACATACCCTGAGACACCTCATGTCATGGTATTTGCCAAAAACAAACAGCAGGTTTTTGACCGGATTATTAGCCATATTGAGGCCTACAAATAGAATATTTTGTAAATCATACCAAATTTAAGCCTCATACGTGCACTGTCTTGCACTATTAAAAATAGTGCCAAAACACACATCAGGTCTACGCTAAAATAATTTGATCATTAACTTCTGAACCCTTAATGCAATATTACTTGGCTTGTTTTAATTGGACCAAAACCAGTTTGGCGACTGTTCTGAGTGTTTCAAATACGCCCTCACCTTGCGCAGCTGAAGCCTCAAAATCAGGAAGCCCATTAGGATTTAAATCTCTACGTAATTGTTCAACAGATAGGACATTGGGTAGATCTCGCTTGTTATATTGAATAACCAGTGGCAGATCAGCCAAATTCAAGCCCTGTTCAACCAGGTTTTCTTTCAAATTGTCCATCGACTCAAGATTGGCATCTACACGTTCTTCTTGCGAATCTGCTACAAAAACAATACCATCGACACCTTTAAGAATAAGCTTTCGACTGGCATCATAAAATACTTGACCGGGCACAGTATACAAATGAAAGCGTGTTTTAAAACCACGTATATCACCTAAGGATAACGGCAAAAAATCAAAAAATAATGTACGTTCAGTTTCTGTCGCAAGGGATATCATTTTGCCCTTTGACTCAGGTCGCGTCCGATCGTAGATAAATTGTAGATTGGTCGTTTTTCCACACAAGCCCGGACCATAGTAGACAATCTTACAATTGATTTCTCTGGATGAATAATTAATAAATGACATGGCTACTCTCTAAACAACTTATCAATATCATCATCTCGAAATAAACTATCGATGTCATCATCGGTTATTTCTGAAAATGGTGACTTGGCTTTGGGGGACTGTACCTTTTTACTTAGATTGATAAATACTTTATTAAATTCCTCACTGGCTTTTTTGACCCGTAACCGCACCAAGCCCAGGGAAGTGCGCCCGTCGAAAATCACTACCAAAATCACCCCACCTGCAACCAAAGACACATGAATGTGTTGGTCTTTGCCTTCGTGCAGCATAATAGAAAACTCTTTTTCACCAATGAGTTTGGCTAGACTTCCCGTCGCTGCAATGCTACCTGCGACCAGCGAAGACAACGAGGTAGAGTCAATATTTTCAACTTCCCCAGCTTCAGCCACGAGCTGACCATTTTTATCAACAATATAACATGCGCGTGTATTGGTTTCTCGGTACAGTTTGTTGAGCAAGAACGATATTTGTCGATGCTCTTCTTCGTACATGATCATTTGCGACATAAGCTTATATTTTAAAGGAAGTGCTACAAAAGTATACAAAAAAGGCAATACATCTACACTCTTATAGCCATTGTCGTCGATCCGTGATGGCGCGGCCCAACGTATATTGGTCTGTATATTCTAAACTGCCACCTGTAGGAATACCTTGCGCAATCCGACTGACTTGTAGCCCTCTACCTTCTAAACTTTGTGAAATATACATCGCAGTCGCATCCCCTTCTACGTTGGGACTTGTGGCCAAAATCACCTCTGTAATCGAGCGCTGATCAAAACGGCCTAACAACTCTTTGATTCGAATTTGATCAGGTCCAACGCCATCAAGTGGTGCCAAGACCCCACCAAGCACGTGGTACAACCCGTGATATTGGCCACTTTTTTCAATGGCAAAAACGTTGGTTGGATCTTCCACCACGCAGACCACAGTTTGGTCGCGTCCTGTATCTAAACAAATCGGACAAACTGGATCTTGACTGTACCCAAAACAGATCTCACAATGCCGCACGTTCTGCATCAAGTTGACCAACGCTTGTGAAATTGTAGGTATTTTGTCGTGTGGATTTTTCATCAGGGAAAAAATCAAACGCTGCGCTGTTTTTTCTCCCACTCCAGGTAGAAGAGATAGGGCTTCAACAGCTGCTAAAAAAGAAGGCGGTCCTTGGTACTTCATCAAAATAACCTTACAAGAATCAATCGCCTTTGTCTTCTATCACTTGAATGTCTGTGCCTTTGACATCAAAAAGGGATATTGCCTTTTGAATCACCGGCGCTTGTTCTGTAGGCTTGGTTATTTTTCTAGCTGGTTTGGCCTCAGGTTGCTGCTTTTTCTCACCTTCTGCCAAAATAACTTTGAGCGATACATCTTCCCCGCTCATCTCTTGTGCAATCAACTTCACCGTATCTTGAAAAGCCTGATCACTGGCTTTTTCAAAAATGAATTCTCGCGTAAAGGTCAAGACAATGCTGTTATCTTCCCAAGAAGAACTACTTATTGAAGCGATAATCGGTCGCCATTGCGGTTTACTTTCTCCTAGCGCCTGAAAAAGGTTCGGTAAACTTTTGCCTTTGGTCACATGCACTGCAGGAGCCGCAGTTGTTTTTGTCTGCGCCGTAGGAGCAGGATTCGATTTTACCACTGGAGCAATCACTGATGTAACAGTTGGCGCTGCGGCTGTCTTTTCTAGGTGTTCTATTTTTTCCAACAACTGGGCAAACGACATATGCGAGGTTTGGCGAGTCATACGGATAAATGCAACTTCCAAAACATATCTTGGAAATTCAACACGTGACAGACTGGTAATGGCATTTTTGAGGAGATCAAACCAGCGCTCAATTTCCATCACATCAACTTCTTGACAAAGCTCTGCCAAACGTTTTTTTTCGTCTTCTGGAAGTGCTACCCACGCAACTTCACCACACGTTTTATGCAATACCATCCAGCGAATTTTTTCCCACAACTCTAAAAGATAGGTTTTGGGGTCAAATCCTTTTTCAAAAACTTTGGCCAAGGCTTGCAGTGCTTTTTCCTGATCTGCCTGACAAAATGCTTCGATGGTTTCCGCCAATAATGAACGGTCGGTCAGTCCCAAACTGAAAACGACATCCTCATCCGAAATCGTCTCACCAGAGAATGCAATCACTTGATCCAGTAGAGAAAGCGCATCACGCAAACTACCATTGCCCACACGAGCAACCATCGATAAACTTTGATCGGAAATGGCAATCTTTTCCTCGACCATGATTGATTTTAAATGCTTGGCAATCTGTTCTTCAGTGATTTGACGAAAATCAAAGCGTTGACAGCGTGACAAAATTGTTTCAGGTATTTTATGTACTTCTGTGGTTGCAAACACAAAATATACGCCCGGTGGCGGCTCCTCTAGGGTCTTAAGCAGCGCATTAAACGCATTGGTTGAAAGCATATGCACTTCATCGATGATATAAATTTTATAGCGCGATTTACTAGGCGCATACTGCACATTTTCTTTCAACGTCCGAATATCATCAACGGAGGTGTTTGAAGCTCCATCGATTTCAAAAACGTCCACACTACGTCCAGCTGCAATTTCAATACAGTTCGAACATGTACCACAAGGATCTGCCGTTGGGCCGCTCTCACAATTCATCGCTTTGGCCACAATCCTTGCCGTTGTTGTTTTTCCCACACCACGTGTACCGGTTAAAAGCATGGCATGCGGAACCCGCCCAAGAGATATCGCATTTTTGATGGTTTTTGCAATCGCCTCTTGTCCGATGAGGTCATCTAGGCGTTGCGGACGGTACTTTCTGGCTAAAACGACATATTCACTCATGACATCCGTACTTATCAGGCAGGCGTTAACTTTTGTACGAAAAAATGAATTCGTATGTGTTGTCTTAATTAGGTTTGTACATATTTTTGCATCGCGTCTATATTATTGGCGATTGATTCGATAAATTTCGGGATGTTGCGTTGGATCGGATGTTCGAAATGGGTTGATGTCTAATCCACCACGGCGGGTGTAAGAGGCCTGTACTGTGAGATATTCAGGTTTACACTGTGACAGAATATCCATAAATATGCGCTCCACGCAAGGCTCGTGAAACTCATCGTGCATACGAAAAGAAATCAAATATTGTAGCAATGCTGCGTGATTGATTTTTTGTCCCTTATAACTCAGCACGACGGTGGCCCAATCAGGTTGCCGGGTCACCAAACAATTGGATTTTAACAAATGACTATAGAGTGTTTCCTGCACTTGCTGTTTTGTTTGATCTACACAAAGTAGCTCAGGACTTAACTGGTAATGCTGAATTTCAACATCGAGATCATCTAAGCACATACCTGGGATAGGTTTAATCAGGAAAGCTCGCCACTGCTGCGGGGAAAAAAAATGAATTTCTACTTTCCCACCAGAAACCATTGATAGGTCCGTTTGCATCAACTCCTGTACTTCCGAGGACGAGGCAAAGCGAGTTTGATTAAAACTATTTAAATAAAGTTTAAAGGATTTGGATTCGACAATATTGGGACTGCTGGCATCAAATATATATCGCGCCAATGCGACGACTGGTTTGCCTTTTGCATTGAGCCAAGATAACTCATATCCATGCCAAACATCACACCCCGCAAAAGGCTGCTGCTGAGCAATGCCTAATACTTTTCGATGCAAGCTACGCGGCACCCCTTGAAGCAATGACGGGTCATATTGCCCTGAATACTTCGTAACCTTCCCCAATTTCAATTGGGCAACATCAGAAATGGTGGAATCATGACTCATGCCAGGACCCTAACAATCTCAGAACAAAAAAGAAATGAAAAATAAACCACCCCTAAACAAGACACATCTACACTGCATACAAAAAAGCGACTTAAGAGCTTAGGTTGAAAAGCACCCAAAGAGGGCTCCATACAGCTGCTTCCTTCCGGATCTGACTGGGTTAGGAGTCGTTTGTTGCAACCAACCTAAGCTCTTAAATCGCTTCTGATTTATTGTACAAGCCGGAGGCTCGTACCTTTTTTACATTTAGTTAGCAAAGCTAACTAAATGTAAATTACGCCGAAAATTTTCATCTTCAAACAGCGCTTGCCTAAAACATATAAAGACCAAAGAGAGGGCCATAGAGCGAAGCGACCCAGCAAACATTCGAACAACGTTCGAATCTCTCTGGACTGACTTTATAAAAGTCAGACCCCGCCCACACTCAAAGACCGCACCTCAAAGGATATGGCGGAGAGAGGGGGATTCGAACCCCCGGAGCCGTGAGGCTCAACGGTTTTCAAGACCGCCGCATTCGTCCGCTCTGCCATCTCTCCGTCGACGAGGCTACCGAATCCAGCACCACCCGCCGAGCCCCTTTCTCGACAAGCTCACCCTGCCGGGCGCACTACTCTGCGCCTGGTGACCGCTCCCCGCAATCTCGTCGTCGTCGGCGCCGCGGCCGGCATCGGCCGTTGGCTGTGTCGTCACGTCTTCGCGTCGATTCCGTGGCAGCGGGTGATCCTGGTCGACACGGCCCAATCGCTGGCCTCTATGCAGAACGACGACTGGGAGTTCGACCAGGCGCCGACCCTGACCAGCATCGCCGACGCTGCGACGGTGGTCGACCTCGACATGCCCGCCACCGCGGTGTGCCTGGCCGTTCCGCGCACCGAGGTCGAGTC